>NZ_JAMZIK010000280.1 GCF_024178315.1 Siccirubricoccus soli
GCGCGGCGGGCGCCTCGGCGGCGGGCGAAGGCGGCGGCTCGGGCGGGGCGGCCTGGCGGCGGAGCTGCTCCAGCGCCGGCGCCTCCGGCCCCTCGGCCAGCCGGGCATTGACGCCGGCAAGGCGTTCGGCAGCGCGGCGCACCGCGGCGGGTTCCAGCACCAGCTGGTCCTGGTTCGGCACCTGCAGCCCGCCCGGATTCTCCGGCCGGATCTTCACCGGCCGGCCATCCGGCTCGATCACCGGGATGATGCGGGGCGCGCCGCTGCGGGAGACGCCCCAGGCCACCGCCCCGGCCACCGCCACCACGCCGAGCGCCCCGCCGGCGAAAGCCAGCATGCGCCAGGAGACGGCGGCGGGCCGTTCCGGCCGCGCCCGCCAAGAGGGAACCGCAATATCGCTCACCGCATCTCCTCGACGGGCGTGACCCCCATCACCGCGAGGCCGGACCGGATGACCGTGGCGGTCGCCGCGACCAGAGCCAAGCGGGCGCGCGTCGCCTCGGGCTCCTCGGCCCGGATGAACCTCAGGGTCGTGTCCTCCCGACCCCTGTTCCATAGTACATGAAAGTCGCTCGCCAAGTCATGGAGAAAAAAGGCGATCCGGTGAGGCTCGCGGGCCAGGGCAGCAGCCTCCACGGTGCGCGGCCATTGCACCAGCCGGCGGATCAGGGCGAGTTCCGCGGCATCCGTCAGGACCTCCAGCGGCGCCTCGGCCAGGGAGCCGGGCGCCGGATCCTCCGCCTGGCGCAGCACGGAGCGGCAACGGGCATGGGCGTACTGCACGTAGAAGACCGGGTTGTCGCGCGACTGCTCCACCACCTTGTCGAGGTCGAACTCCATCTGCGCATCGGATTTGCGCGTCAGCATGGTGAAGCGGACGGCGTCGCGGCCCACCTCGTCGATCAGGTCGCGCAAGGTGATGTAGGTGCCGGCGCGCTTCGACATGCGCACCGGCTGGCCGTCCTTCACCACATGCACGATCTGGGTGAGCACCACGTCCAATGGCACCCGCTTGTCCGAGAGCGCGGCGACGGCCGCCTGCATGCGCTTTACATAGCCGCCATGGTCGGCGCCCCAGACATGCACCAGCTCGTCGAAGCCGCGCTCGATCTTGTGCAGGTGGTTGGCGATGTCGTTGGCGAAGTAGGTGCCGCTGCCGTCCGATTTGCGCAGCGGCCGGTCCACCTCATCGCCGAATTGCGTGGCACGGAACAGGGTCTGCTCGCGCGGCTCCCAATCCTCCGGCGTCTTGCCCTTCGGCGGCTCGAGGACGCCGCGATAGATGAGGTCCTTGGCGGCGAGCAGCGCTTCCGCCTGCTCCAGCTTGCCCTCGCGGACGAGCTGGGCCTCGGAGATGAAGACGTCCTGCACCACGCCGAGGGCGGCGAGGTCCTCGCGGATCGCCTCCATCATCCGGGCAACGGTGAATTCGCGGACCGTGGCGAGCCAGTGATCCGGGCCGGCCATGCCGATGCCATGGATCTCGTCCCGGGTGGCGAGCGAATCGCCGAAGCGTTCGCGCAGCGCTTCGCCGACCGGGATGAGGTATTCGCCGCGATACTGCAGCCCGCCGGGCACCAGCTGGGCGTACTCCTCCTCGGTCATCCTGGTGCCGAGGGCCTGCAGGTAGCGCCAATAGGCGGCGTAGCCGAGCGCCTGGACCTGCGCGCCCGCATCGTTGATGTAGTATTCCTTGGTGACGTCGTAGCCGGCCTTGGCCAGCAGGTTCGCCAGCGCATCCCCCACCACCGCGCCGCGGCAATGGCCAACATGCATCGGCCCGGTGGGGTTGGCGGAGACATATTCCACATCGACCCGGCGGCCGGCGCCGGTGGCGCCGTCCCCGTACCGCTCCGCCGCGTCGAGGATGACCGGGAGCTGGGCGCGGAGGAAGGATTCCCGCAGGCGGAGATTGACGAAGCCGGGGCCGGCCGGGCTGGCGCTCTCCACCTCCGGCAGCGCCGCCAGCTTCTCGGCCAGGGCGGCGGCCAGCTTGGGCGGCGCCTGCTTCGCCGCCTTGCCGACGACGAGCGCGCCATTGGTCGCCATGTCGCCATGGGAGGGGTCGCGGGGCGGCTCCACCAGCACGCGGGCGAAGGCCTCCGGCGGCAGCTCGGGCAGCAGGGCGGCAAGGGCGTCCACCACGCGGGTGCGGAGGGCGGCGAAGATATCGTGGCTCGGCATGGGGCGGGGTTTAGCGCGGCGCGGGGCGGGGTGCCACGGCGGGCGAGGTTCGGCCCCCTGGCCATCCTCCGCCCGGCCAAATTTCCGGCCCGCGAACGGGGGCCGACCCTCAGCCTGGAATGTTCGGGTCCGTCAGCCGCCTGTGCTCCTCCAGGGCGAAGCGGTCCGTCATTCCCGCGATGTAGTCGCAGACCAGCCGGGCGCATTCGGCGCTGCCCGGCTCTCCGGCCCGCGCCTGCCAGTCCGGCGGCAGCATCCGCGGCTCGCCATGCAGGAGCTGGAACAGCAACTGGCTGACACGCTTGGATTTCTGCATCGCCCGGTTCACCCGCCAGTGGCGATACATGCGCTGGAACAGGAATTCCCGCACATCCTGGTTCATCGCCTGCATCGGGGCGGAGAAGGCCACCACCGGCGCCGCGGCGGCGCGGATGTCGTCGGCGCTCTTCGGCGCCAGGGCGGCGATCCGGCGCTCGGTCTCCGCCACGACATCCTCGACCATGGCATTGATGACGCGCCGCACCGTCTCCGTCACCAGCCGGTCCCGTGCCATGCCGGCATGGGCGGCGCGGGCCGCCTCATAGGCTTCCCCGATCAGGGGCAGCGCCGCCGCCTCCTCCAGCGTGAAGAGCCGCGCCCGGACGCCGTCATCCAGATCGTGGTTGTTGTAGGCGATGTCGTCCGCCAGCGCCGCCACCTGCGCCTCGGCCGAGGCATGGCTGGTCAGCTCCAGCGGGTGCAGCCGGTCATACTCCGCCAGGTAGGCGGAGGGGCGGCGGACCGGGCCGTTGTGCTTGGCCAGGCCCTCCAGCGTCTCCCAGCTCAGGTTCAGCCCGTCGAAGGCGGCGTAGCGGGCCTCCAGAGCCGTCACCACCTTCAGCGACTGGGCATTGTGGTCGAAGCCGCCATAGGGGCGCATCTGGCTGTCCAGCGCCTCCTCCCCGGCATGGCCGAAGGGGGGATGGCCAAGGTCATGCGCCAGCGCCAGCGCCTCCGCCAGATCCTCGTCCAGCCGGAGGCGGCGGGCGAGGGCCCGGGCGATCTGCGCCACCTCGATGCTGTGGGTCAGGCGGGTGCGGAAATAGTCGCCCTCGTGGAAGACGAAGACCTGGGTCTTGTATTGCAGCCGGCGGAAGGCGCCGGTGTGGATGATCCGGTCCCGGTCCCGCTGGAAGGGCGAGCGCGCATCGCCGCCCGGCTCCGGATGCAGCCGGCCGCGGGAGGCATCGGGGCGGACGGCCCAAGGGGCGCGTTCCTGGGCGCGGGACTCTGCCGACATGGGCAGGACACTGGCAGCCCCACCGCGGAGCGGCAAGGCCGGCCCCCGCCGCGGAGCGGCAAGACGGGCCCCCGCCGCGGAGCGGCAAGACGGGCCCCCGCCGCGGAGCGGCAAGACGGCCCCCGCCGCGGAGCGGCAAGACGGCCCCCGCCGCGGAGC
>NZ_JAMZIK010000281.1 GCF_024178315.1 Siccirubricoccus soli
CCCGGCCGAGCCAGCCCGGCGGCGCGCCGCAGCGGGGCGGCGGCGCGCCGACCGGCACCGCCGCGCTGACCGCCGGGGAGAAGGCCGGCCTCGCCGAGAAGATCAGCGAATGCTGGTCGGTCGATGGCGGCGGGCTTGGCGTGCGCGACATCGTGGTGGAGCTGAAGGTGGTGGTGGATGCGGGCGGCACTGTCCGAAACGTCACCTCCAATGGCGCGCCACCCAGCGACCCTCGCGCGCGTTCCGTCTATGAGGCGGCGCGACGCGCCCTGCTCGACCCGCGCTGCAACCCCTTGCCGCTGCCGCCGAGCCGGCTCGCCGCGCTGCGCGACACCGTGTTCCGCTTCAATCCGCGCGACCTCGGGTTGCGCTGAAGCTTACTGGGGGAACTGGCCAGAGATGAGCCCGATGGACCTGCCGCTGCTGTCCCGCCGCGCCGCGCTGTTCGGCGGCACCGCCCTTGCCCTTGCGCCGCTCGGCAAGCTCGCCCGCGCGCAGAGCTCGGTGGTGGACATCACGCGGGCGCGCACCGACCCGATCCCGATCGCCCTGCCGGATTTCGCCGGCGCCGGCGATGCCGCGCGCTACGGCCGGGACATCATGCGCGTCATCTCCAACAACCTGAAGAATTCCGGCCTGTTCCGCCCGGTGGAGCGCGCCGCCTTCATCCAGACGCCGGATGCCGCGGCGCAGACGCCGCGCTTCCAGGACTGGCGCGTCATCGGCGCGCAGGCGCTGGTCACCGGCCGGGTGATCGACCAGGGCGGCCAGCTCCGCGTCGAATTCCGGCTCTGGGACGTGCTGCCGGAAGCGCAGCTCGAGGGCACGCTGCTGAGCGCGGCGACCGCCAATTGGCGCCGCATCGGCCACCTCATCTCCGACGTGATCTATGAGCGGCTGCTGGGCGAGAAGGGCTATTTCGACACCCGCGTGGTCTATGTGGCGGAGAGCGGGCCGCGGGACCGCCGGGTGCGGCGCCTCGCCATCATGGACCAGGATGGCGAGAACCACCGCTTCCTGACCGATGGCACCTTCCAGGTGCTGACGCCGCGCTTCCACCCGAATGCGCAGCAGATCGCCTTCATGTCCTATTTCCGCAACGAACCGCGGGTCTACCTGTTCAACCTGGAGAGCGGACGGCAGGAGGTACTGGGCAATTTCCGCGGCATGACGCTCTCCCCGCGCTTCAGCCCGGATGGCCGCAGCGTGATCCTCTCCTCGACGCGCGGCGGCGATGCCAATCTCTACGTCGTCGATCTCGCCTCCCGGCGGGAGCGCCAGCTCACCTCCGGCAGCGGCCTCGATGTCTCGCCCTGCTACTCGCCGGATGGGCAGCAGATCGTCTTCAACTCGGACCGCGGCGGCGACCAGCAGCTCTATGTGATGGATGCGGGGGGCGGGAACATCCGCCGCATCTCCTTCGGCAGCGGACGCTATGCGACGCCGGTCTGGTCGCCGCGCGGCGACCTCATCGCCTTCACCCGCTTCGGCCGCGGCGGCTTCGCCATCGGCGTCATGCGGCCGGATGGCTCGGGCGAGCGCATCCTCTCCGAGGGCTGGCAGATGGAGGGGCCCACCTTCGCGCCGAATGGCCGCGTGATGATGTACTACCGGGAGAGCCCGGCGCGGGACTCCCGCGGCAACGGCTATTCCGCGCGCATCGCCAGCATCGACATCGCCGGCTTCAACGAGCGCCAGGTGGTGACGCCAACCGACGCCACCGACCCGGCCTGGTCGCCGCTGCTGGCCTGAGAGTGTCCCCCGGCGAGGCCGCCGCGCGGCTTCGCCAGGGAGGGGCGGAGCCGCCGACGTCCCTGGGCCTTGCGCAGCCTGCCGTGGCGGGGGTTGATGGCGCCTTGATGCCAGCGGCACCGGGCACTGACCGAGGCCCTGGCCGCGGATGCAAGCCGCCTGTGTCGCGCCGCCAGGGGCCGCGCCATCGGCCGGTTCGCGCCGCCCGGCCGAGAGCGCGCCGGAGATTCCGTTGCGGTCCGATCGGCCGCGATACACGCCGCAGAAATTCGTGAAGCCCGCCAATTCGCAGGGTTTCTGCCGCAGCCCAGGGCGGCAACCAGATGTTACGTGCAGAAATGCCACGATGTTGCCCGTTTTGCTTGACCCTACTCCCCGGCGGGTTGTAACGGCCCCGGCGTATTTTCCGCAGCCACGCGCTGCCCTGCCGCCACCGCCTTTGCCATGTCGCAAGGCGTTGACGCGCAGAGTGTCGTCAGGTCGGGCAGCCGGTCCCGGCAGCCCGGGAGAGTAGCCACCTGGGCGGAGACCGCCCCGGATGAGGAAGGATCGAGAGACATGACGAAGCTGAAGATGCTTGGCGTGGTGGGGCTGGTGGCCCTGCTTGGCGCCTGCGAATCGACCACCGACGCGGCCAATACCGGCGCCGGCAACGCCAACCTGGGCGCCGGCGGTCCGCGCCCGGGCAGCCAGGAGGATCTGATCGCTTCCGCCGGCAGCGACCGCGTCTTCTTCGACTTCGACAGCTCCTCCGTGCGTGGCGACCAGCGCCCGACGCTGGAGCGGCAGGCCGGCTGGCTGCAGCGCAACGCCGCCGTCACCGTGCAGGTGGAAGGCCATGCCGATGAGCGCGGCACCCGCGAGTACAACCTCGCCCTCGGCCAGCGCCGCGCCAATTCCGCCCGCGACGTGCTGGTGGCCAGCGGCGTCGCCGGCGCCCGCATCTCCACCATCTCCTACGGCAAGGATCGCCCGGCCGCCCTCGGCTCCAACGAGGAAGCCTGGGCGCAGAACCGCCGCGCCGTCACGGTCGTGCGCTGACGCCCCACGCAGCCGCTGGCGCGGCTGCGCGGGAGCCCCGGACCCCTCACGACCGGCGGCTCGCACGGCCTTCCACGGCAAGGCCGCGGAAAGGCACCGGGCCGGCGGGTTGGGGGAGGCTGGGACGAACAGGGCCCGGGGCGTCGCCCCGGGCCCTCTGTTTGACGGAGGGAGCATCTTCGGCCGGCGGCGCGGCGATGCTATCCAGCCCCCGCCGGCGCCGCGCCGGGCCCGACCCGGCCCGGTGAGCCGGCGCGACCGGAGAGATGCTGATGCGCTGCCCGCCCGCTGCCGCCCTGCCGCTGCTGCTCGCCCTGGCCGTCCCCCTGGCTCCGCACCGGGCCGCCGCCCAGGCCGAGAGCCGGGAGGGCATCTACCTGCAGAACCAGATCCTGCAGCTCCGGCAGGAGCTGGACCAGCTCCGCCGCGGCGGCGCGGTGGCCCCCGTGCCCATCGCCCCCGCCCGCCCGGCCGGGCCGCAGGGGGAGGTGGTCGGCAGCCTGCTCGAGCGCGTGCAGCGGCTGGAGGAGGATGCCCGTACCCTGCGCGGCCGGCTGGAGGAGAGCGAATTCCGCAACCGCCAGCTCAGCGACCGGGTGGAGAAGCTGCAGGGCGACCTGGATTTCCGCCTGCAGCAGATCGAGGGCCAGGGCGGTGGCGCCGCGGCCCGCCCGGCCGCGCCGGCCGCCGCTGCTCCGCCCGCCCGCCCCGCCCCGCCCCCG
>NZ_JAMZIK010000282.1 GCF_024178315.1 Siccirubricoccus soli
GCGCCGCCACCGCCGCCTTGGCCCGCGCCCGCGGCGGCAGCCCCGCCGGGCCCAGCAGCGCGCGGATCGCCCGCACCCCCTGGAAATCCTGCCGCGCGAAGGCCGTCGCCAGCGCCGCCAGCCGGCGTTCCTCGATGCTCGCCCGGATCAGCGTCGCGTGCGGCGCCAGGCTCGGCCGGGTGCGCAGCACATGCTCGAGGATGGCCGCGTCGCCGAGATTCATCTTCTGCACATCAGCGGAGAAATTCCCCGCATGCTTGCGGATACCGACGCTCGGTTCGAAGGAAACGCCGAGCGGGGGCCGCTCCGCCAGCAGCAGCGCCGTGGAGAAATCCATGCTCATCCAGCGGTTCACCGCCTCGTCCCAGCCACCGATGCTCCGCAGGAAAGGGATGCTGGCGACCAGGGCCGAGGGAAAGAACGGAGTGAAGCCGACAAGCCGGTCGACGATCGGCATCTCGAAGCAGCCGGTCTCCGCCTCGCCGTGCCGGAGTCCGTCCCAGAAGCCGGCCGGGGCTTGCGCGAATTTGCTGCCCTCCTCCCACACCCCATCCCGGACGATGCGGAAATTGGCGTAGGCGGCCTGCATGCTTGGCCATTGCCGCCAAAGCCGCGCCATCCGTTCCAGGTGGTCGGGCCGCCAGAGATCGTCGCTGTCGCAGAAGGCGACGAGTTCGCCGCCGGCCAGCCGAAGGCCGGTGTTCCGTGCCACCAGCTCGCCCGAATTCGGGATGGTGATGGTCCGGATACGGTCGCCGAAGCCGGCCAGTACCGCGGCAGTCCCGTCGGTCGAGCCGTCATCGACGACGATGACCTCGGCCGGCGGCAGGGTCTGGCCGAGAATGCTCCCCAGGGTCTCCGGCACCAGGCCGGCGCGGTTGTAGCAGGGAACGACGACGCTGATGGCGACGGTCATGGGGCAGTCCTTGGCCTCGGCCCGGCAGGTGATCGGCAGCTTGGGGTCGCACCCCCGACCAAGATAGGCGGATTGTTCCGCCCTGTCATTTTCTTCCCGCCTAGCCCAACCGTTAAGTCGTCTGGACGGATAGCGGCCTGCCAACGCCCTGCAAGCGGCCAGGGATCTCGTCGGACGGCGCGTGCCTGGCGCTGGATGCCGGACGTCTCGTTGCTCGCTGCCCGGAATCCTCCCGGACCTGAATTTCGCCTTGCCTCGTGGAGCACCGGGTTGCAACCGTCTCGCGCAAAGAAAGAGGCTAGTTGTCCCACCCCAGTCAAGGCTAGTGTCCGGTCCCTTCCCCTCACGCGCTGCGACGGCCGGGAAAATGACCGCCAGATCACTGAAAACACAAGCCGATAGACCAGGGGCCCAAGGCGGCTGACGGTTGCGACCAGGCCGGCGGCCAGGGACCGGCGAACGCATGGGTTGTGGCCGGTGCCGCCGGCCAGGCGACAGGAAAAGGACCCGCCATCGGCCCACCAGGGCCGCCATGGCCCGAGGAGAGAGAAGGCGCTGTGCCGAGCGGAATGGCCCTGCCCTATGCCACTGCCCCGACGGCACCGGACCCGTCCCTCGCGGCCCTGCGGGTGCCGCGCTTCCATCGCCGCGTCCATCCAGGCCCAGGCAGGAACGGCAGAAGCTGCGGACGCCCGGTCCTGCCTCCGATAGCGCAGGGCCACGAGGCCCTTTGGGCGCCGCTGCCACGCGGCGCCTTCCCCGCCCTCCCGGCGCGGCCCGGCACCCCGCGGGACGGGGCGGCATGAGCGCAGCCCCCGGGCAGCCGCTGCGGCTGCTGACCTTCAGCACCCTCTACCCCAACCCGGCGCAGCCCAATCACGGCGTTTTCGTGGAGAACCGGCTGCGCCACCTGCTGGCCTCCGGCCATGCGGAGAGCACGGTCCTTGCGCCGGTGCTCTGGTTCCCGGGTCGCGGCGTGGCACGCAGGGCGGTGCCGGCGGAGGTGGTGCGGCACGGCATCAGGGTGTTGCATCCGCGCTTCCTCGGACCGCCCGGGCTCGGCATGTGGGTCAATCCCTGGATCCTGCATCGCATCGCGCGGGCCGCCCTGCGCCGCCTGCTGGCGGAGGGGCTGCGGCCGCAGGCGATCGATGCGCATTACCTCTATCCGGATGGCGTCGTCGCGGTATGGCTGGGGCGGGAGTTCGGCCTGCCCGTCGTCATCACCGGCCGCGGCTCGGACACCAGCCTGCTGCCGAACTATCGCTTCCCGCGCCGGCTGATCCAGGGCGCCATCGCCGGCAGCGCGGCGCTGATCGCGGTGAGCGCGGCGCTGAAGGAGGGGCTGGTGGCGCTTGGCGCGCCGCCCGAGAAGGTGACGGTGCTGCGCAACGGCGTGGATCTGGCGCTGTTCCGCCCGCCCGCGGATCGCGCCGCGGCGCGCGCGGCGCTCGGGCTGACGGGGCCGGCGCTGCTCTCCGTCGGGCTGCTGATCCCGCGCAAGGGCCATCACCTGACCATCGAGGCGATGCGGGAGCTGCCCGACCATACCCTGCTGATCGCCGGAGAGGGGCCGGAGCGCGGGGCGCTGGAGGCGCAGATCGCCCGGCTCGGCCTCGGCGGCCGGGTGCGGCTGCTCGGCGCCCGGCCGCATGCCGAGCTGCCGGCGCTCTACGGCGCGGCGGATGCGCTGGTGCTGGCCTCGGCGCGGGAGGGCTGGGCAAATGTGCTGCTGGAGGCGATGGGCTGCGGCACGCCCGCCATCGCCAGCCCGGCCTGGGGCAGCCGGGAGGCGATCGCCGCGCCGGCGGCTGGGCTGGTGCTGCCGGACGACGCGCCGGCGAGCATCGCCGCCGGCGTGCGGCAGCTTTTCGCCGCGCTGCCGGACCGCGCCGCGACGCGCGCCTATGCCGAAGGCTTCGGCTGGGAGGCGACGACGCAGGGCCAGCTGACCCTGTTCCGCCGGGTGCTGGCGGCCTGAGCGCCCGGTAGCCGGACCGCCCGCTCCCGGACTTATGGTTTCCAAAGGCCTTTCGGCCTTTGGTGGGGAGAGTTCGAGGGGGGCAAGGCCCCTCTCGATCCGTTGGAGTGCCTGATGCCCCTAGCCCGCCGCCACCTCCCTTTCCTCGCCACCGCCCTGGCCGTGCCCTCCCTCGCCCGGGCCCAGGCCGGCATCGTCCGCCAGGTGCCGATGCCCTGCCTGCGCCCCGACGACCTGCTCGGCATGGTGCTGGAGGGCAATGGCAGCACGGCGGAGACCATCCTCGTCTTCGGCCAGGCCTTCCGTCCGGGCGACCTGCCGCGCGGCCGCGCCATCGCCGCCCGCACCGCGATGGGCCAGGCGCTGCGCGCCCAGACCGAGGTGAAGACCCTGCACCCGGATGGCTCCGCCCGCTTCGCCGTGCTCAGCCTGGCGGCGCCGCCGCTCGGTCGCGGGGCGCGGCTCGGCATCGTCCTCTCGGCCACCGCGCCGGTGGCGGCGGCGCCGCTGGACCTCGCCCGCCTCGTCGCGCCGCGCCG
>NZ_JAMZIK010000283.1 GCF_024178315.1 Siccirubricoccus soli
CCGCCGCCGCCGGCAGCACCGCCCGCGCCGGCCCGGCGGCCAGCGCGGCGGTGGCGGCGAGAAGCGCGCGCCGGCGCATCACGCCGGCATCAATCGTCGTAGCGCAGCAGCGTCTCGCACGGCACGTCGAGGCGCTGGCGGCCATTCAGGAAGGACAGCTCGATCAGCGCCGCGGTCGCCGGCACCTCCGCCCCCGCCTGGCGCAGCAGGGCGACCCCCGCGGCCATGGTGCCGCCGGTGGCCAGCAGGTCGTCCAGCAGCACCACGCGCTGGCCGGGCGCCACCGCATCGGCCTGCATCTCGATCCGGTCGGTGCCGTATTCCAGCGCGTAGTCGAGGCCGACCGTCGCCCCCGGCAGCTTGCGCGGCTTGCGCAGCATGATGAAGCCGAGGCCGAGCTCGAGCGCCAGCGGCGCGGCGATGAGGAAGCCGCGGCTCTCGATGCCCGCCAGCAGCTGCGGCCGGTAGGGGCGGATCGCGGCGGCGAGGCGCTCCATGGCGGCGCGCCAGGCCGGCCCGTGCCGCAGCAGGGTGGAGATGTCGTAGAACAGGATCCCCGGCTTGGGGAAATCCGGAATGCCCCGGATATGGGCCTTGAGGTCGATATCGGCGGTCTCGCCGGGGCTGGGAGGCATGGGCCGGGAGCACCCTTCGCTGCGGTTGCGCCCGCCGGGGGCGGCGCGGGAGGGATGCTCATACCGCACCCGCCTGGCGCTGTCGCCACCCGGCCAAAGGTGCGAGGCTCAGCGCTGCCCGGCGCCCCAGAACATCAGCCAGCGCGCCGGCCAGGCCCAGAGGGTGCCGGCGAGGAGGAAGAACGGCACCTGCAGCGCCCAATGCTGCTGCAGCACCCAATCCGCCGCCTGCAGCACGAGGACGACATAGAGGAAGAAGCCGAGGAGACCGACGAGGCTGGCGAGGAGGATGCGCGGCATGGGCGCCAGATGCACCCGCGCCGCGCCGCCGCCAAGAGACGAAAAACCCCGCCGGCCCCAAGGGGCTGGCGGGGTTCCCGCGGCGGCGCCGGACTGGTCGGAGCGAGAGGATTCGAACCTCCGGCCCCTGCGTCCCGAACACAGTGCTCTACCAGGCTGAGCTACGCTCCGTCGGCCGGGCTGCCTTGCGGGTGGCGGGGTATAGCGTCGGTGCCGCCTGCCGGCAAGCGGGGTGTTGCGAGGGGCGCCGCCCCTCTCGAACCCTACCCGCCAAGGGCCGAAAGGCCCTTGGATCCCTTGCATCGGCCGGTCGAGCCGCGAAGCCTGAACTCAAGGTTTCCAAAGGCCTTTCGGCCTTTGGTGGGGTGAGCTCGAGAGGGGCAAGGCCACTCTCGATCCTGGGGCATGCTGCGTTCGCTTGCGCTCACGCAGCATGCTCCAGGCCGTTGTTGTGCGAGCATCTGCACGCGTTCAGATGATTCCAGCTGAACGC
>NZ_JAMZIK010000284.1 GCF_024178315.1 Siccirubricoccus soli
GGGCAAGGCCACTCTCGATCCTGGGGCATGCTGCGTTCGCTTGCGCCCACGCAGCATGCTCCAGGCCGTTGTTGTGCGAGCATCTGCACGCGTTCAGATGATTCCAGCTGAACGCGATCTGCTCTAGAGCCGCCCCGAAGGCTCCGCCGGCCCGGCCGGCGCCGCCTCCAGCAGCGCCAGCGCCGCGGGCACGTCCGGCACCACCCGGAAGAATTCCCGGTTGTCCGGCGCCACGAAGCCATGCGCGATCATCGCGTCGATCAGCGCCACCACCGGCTGCGCCCAGCCGCCGATATCCAGGATGATGACCGGCTTCGCATGCAGGCGGAGCTGCCGCCAGGTCAGCACCTCCACCGTCTCGTCCAGCGTGCCGAGCCCGCCGGGCAGGGTGACGAAGGCATCCGCCAGGTCGAACATCCGGCGCTTGCGGCTGTGCATGGAATCGGTGATCTCGATCTCCGCGAGGCGCGGCGAGGGACGCTCCAGCTTCGTCAGGAATTCCGGGATGATGCCGCGCACCGTCCCGCCTGCCTCCACCGCGGCCTCCGCCACCGTGCCCATCAGCCCGATGCCGCCGCCGCCATAGACCAGGGTGATGCCGCGGGCGGCGAGGCCCTGGCCCAGCGCCCGCGCGGCCTGGGCGAAGACCGGGTTGGCGCCGAGGCGGGAGCCGCAGAAGACGGCGGCGGAGCGGATGGCAGGGGGCACGGTGATCTCCTTCGGCCGCGGGGAGGCACCGGCCGGCCCCTTCGGGGGCGGCCTGGCCGGTCCTGAGCTGCGCTGGCCCTTATGTATGGTCTGCGGAGCAGGGCATCCGCCCGGGCGGGCGGCCGGCGGGGGATGGCTCCTGGATCGGCGCCCTATAGCCGGTCCGGCGCCGCCGCCCCACCGCTGTCTCGCCGGCGTTCCGGCCGGCGGCGCGAACATTCCGCGGGAACTTGCCATCGCCCGGCGAAACCTGTCCTCTCTGCCGCATGGGCCACAGGGTGCCCGGGGAGATATGGATGCGGATCAGGCATTGGGTGGCGGGGCTGGCCCTGATGGGCCTGGCGGGCACGGCGCTGGCGCAGGGCAATGTCATCGCCGAGCGGCGCGAAGGGCTGAAGCGCATGGGCGCGCATATGGACGCGATAAAGCCGGTGGCCGAGGCCCGCGGCGATGTCCGCACCCTGGTGCCGCGGCTGGACGACATGCTGACCTTCTTCCGCGGCCTGCCGAACCTCTTCCCGCCCGGCTCCGGCACCGGGGACACCAAGGCGCGGCCGGAGATCTGGCAGAATTTCGCCGATTTCCAGACGCTGGATGCGCGGCTGGTCGGGCAGCTCGAAACGCTGCGGACTGCCGCCGCCGCGGGCGACGCCGCCGCCTTCGCCGCCGCCTATCAGGTGACGGGCGCGCAGTATTGCGGCGCCTGCCACCGCAACTACCGCGCCCGCTGAGGCGTGCTCCGGGGGCGGCGGCCACGCCGCTCCTCTCCGCGGCCGGTCCGCCGTTCCGTCTCCCCAGGGCTTCGCCAGGCACGCCCGGCGGCCATGGCCCGGCGATAGCCGGGCAGGGGGATGAGGCGGCCGGCGGCCGCGCCCAGGCCGGCTGGCAGGCCCCGTCCTTGCGTGCCAAGCCGGGGCCAGGGTCGGGCGGCGCGGCCGGTGGCCGCGCCCAGGCCGGTTGGCAGGTCTCCGTCCTTGCGTGCCAAGCCGGGGCCAGGGTCGGGCGGCGCGGCCGGTGGCCGCGCCCAGGCCGGTTGGCAGGTCTCCGTCCTTGCGTGCCAAGCCGGG
>NZ_JAMZIK010000285.1 GCF_024178315.1 Siccirubricoccus soli
GCGCAATCCAGCACGGCAAGATGCGGCACCCCGCGATGCGCCGCCGCCGCGCCGGCGACCAGCGCCTGAAACCAGGCGGGGCCGAGGAAGCCGGCGGCGCCGGGGGCGGAAAGCAGCGTGACCCCCGCCGGCCCGGCCGCGGCCAGCGCCGCCGCGGCCTCCGCCGCCGCATGGATCACCACGGCCGGCGGCAGGGGGGAGTCGGGCACAGCCATGCGGCATCCCTCCCATGCCTCACCGGGGACTGCCAAGCCTGGATCCGCCGGCCGCGATGGGGTCGCCGCGCCAGCGCGGACCGCCAGGCATGCCGGACGGCCGTGTGCCCGGACCACCCGGCGAGTCGGCTTGGCCTGAGCCTGCGCCCGGGCGGGATCTGCCAGACTCCGCACCATCACCGGTTTCCGGTGGCGGCGCCTACCGCACCGAGGTCCGCCGGCTGGCATGCCAACGCAGCAGGGCGAGGCGGCCGGAGGCGAGCAGCCGGTGACGCAGCAGCCAGGCCTCGCTTTCCGCCAGCAGGGCGTTGACGCTCTCCGCCCCCTTCGGCCGGTTGGCGCGCAGCCCCGTCACCAGCCGGGCGAAGCCTTCCACGATGCCGGCGCAATGACGCTGGCTGGCATCCTCCGCGACATGGATCTGGAAGCCGGCCTTCTGCAGCGCGGCCTCCAATTGCGGCCGGGGCGGCGGCGGCTGCTCCCGCCCCTCCAGCGCCAGCCAGCGCTCGAAGGCCGGGTCGGGGGCGCCGGCCACGGCCTGCACCACCTCCACCAGCACGAATTGCCCGCCGGATTTCAGCGCATGGCCCATGGCCTGGCAGAAGGCCTCCGGCCGCGCATTGCTCAGCAGCGGCTCCAGCCCCAGGGCGTGGTGATGGAAATTGGCGCGGAAGCCGGGCCTGGCCGGGTCCCAGGGCTGTACGGCGATGCGCTTGCCGAAGCCGCTGAGGCGGGAGGTCATGAATTGCGCCGTCAGCGCGTCATGCTGGTGGAAGGCGATCCAGCAGCCGCGCTGGGCGGCGATGGCGGCGGCCGCCCCGCCGGAATCCTGTCCCGCTATCAGCAGGGTGGTGGCGGGGGAGAGCGGCAGCAGGCTGGAGAGGCGGAGCACCTCCTGCGCCCCGCCCGGGCCGCAGAAGCCGGCATCCCAGAGCCGGTCCGCCCAATCCGCCCGGGCCATGAAGAGGCCGCCCTGGGCCTCCGCCTCCGCCGCCATCTCCGGCGGCGGCAGATCCTCCCGCGCCGCCAGGCGGGGCGGCGCCATCGGCTCATGCTCCGGCTCCTGCCAGGCAGCGACAAGGGCGGCGCGGAAGCGCTTGGCCCTGGCCTTCAGCCTTGCCAAGGAGCCGCGCGCCGGCTCACCGGCGGCTGGGCCGCCGGGCTCGGGCGGCGCAACCTCGATGATGAGCTCGGACACCGTCGCGGATTCCCTTGGGCGGCCAGGGGAGCAGGAAGAGATGAAGGAAGGGTTGCGGGGCAGCTTGCCGCGGCCCGGCAGGGCGCGCAGGCTGACCGGGAGCACGCCAGGAGCCCGCCCATGCTTGCCTGTCAGCGCGATGCCTTCGATATCCCCCGCGACGTCGCCTATCTCAACGCCGCCTCCTGGAGCCCGCTGCCGAAGCGGGTGCAGGAGGCGGGGCACCGGGGCGTCGCGCGCAAGGCGCAGCCCTGGACCCTGCCGGCGGACCACTATGCGGGGCACTTCACCCGCGCCCGGCGGGCCGCGGCGGCGCTGATCGGCGCGGCGCCGGAGGACATCGCCCTGATCCCTTCGGTCGGCTACGGCGTCTCCACCGCGGGGAAGATCCTGCCCATCGCGCCGGGCCAGCGGGTGCTGGTTCTGGCAGACGACCATTCCTCCCCAACGCTCGAATGGCTGCAGCGGGCGCCGGAAGGCGGCTTCGCGGTGGAGACCGTGGCCCGGCCCGGGGATGGCGACTGGACGGCGGCGGTGCTGGAGGCGATCGCTCGGCCAGGGGCAGCGCCGCTGGCGCTCGTCTCCATCTCCTCCGTCCATTGGGCGGATGGCGGGCTGGTGGATCTGGCAGCGGTCTCGGCGGCGGCGAAGGCGCAGGGCGCGGCGCTGCTGGTGGATGCCACCCACCACGCCGGGGTGCTGCCGCTGGATGTCCGGGCGCTGGACCCGGATGTGCTGGTCTTCCCGACCTATAAATGGGTGCTTGGCCCCTATGGCCGGGCCTTCCTCTATGTGGCGAAGCGCTGGCAGGGGGGCGTGCCGCTGGAGCAGACCGCCTCCGGCCGGCGGGCGGTGGATGCCGAAACCGCGCCCTATTTCGCCGATCTCGCCTATGCCGAAGGTGCGCAGCGCTTCGACATGGGGGAGCGGGACCATCTCATCTCGCTGGAGATGGCCTCGGTGGGCATGGAGATGATGGCCGAATGGGGCCAGGCGGCCATCGCCACGCGGCTGGCCATGCTGACGGAACGCCTCGCGGCGGGGCTGGAGGGGATGGGGCTGGAGATCCCCGCCGCCCGGGTCCGGGCGCCGCATGTGCTGAGCCTGGGCTTTCCGGGCAGGATGAAGGAGGGGCTGGTGGCGGCGCTGGCGGCGCGGCGGGCCTATGCGGCACCGCGGCTCGGGCGGCTGCGGATCAGCCCGCATGTCTATAACGACGAGGCGGATGTAGACGCCTTCCTGGCGGCGTTCCGCGCAGTGGTGTGAGCCCCGCGAAGGTGGCCCGTGTGTCCGCGAGGACCCGCGGGCGCCGCCCGATTCGGAAGAGCGTAAGCGTCAGCCGGTCACCACGGGCGGCGTCTCGGGCTTGGAGTTCCAGGGCGGGAGTTCGTGGAGGCGGCCGATGGTGTGGCCGCGAGCAAGGCGGTCGATTACGGCGGCGATGTAGGGTTCCGGGTCGAGGCCGTTGAGCGTGGCAGTCTCAGCGACGGTGTAGATGCTGGCCGCGCG
>NZ_JAMZIK010000286.1 GCF_024178315.1 Siccirubricoccus soli
GCCGCGGCCAGGGGCGGCATGGCGGGCGGGGGGGCGGCCGGCAGGGCTGGCTCAGGCGGCCCCAGCCATTGCAGCGCCCCGGCGCCGCCGCCCAGCAGCGCCAGCACCACCAGCCAGAACAGCCCGAGCAGGCGCCAGCCCCGCGGCGCGGGTGTTACCCAGCCGGGCTGCAAGCCTGCCATGGGCCGGTCGCGCTGTCCCGCGGCCTAGCGGGCGGCGCGGCGCGAGGGCGATTGCGCCTGGGCCGCGCTCATGTTGCGCAGCAGGGAGAGGCCCTGCTGGAGCTGGAAATCCGTCTCAGGTTTCGTCAAATCCAGCGCCGGGGCGCCTTCCGGCGGCAGGCGGGTGACGCGCTCCGCGACCCCCGGCGGCAGTTGCAGGGGCGGGATGGCGGCGCCGGCGGGCTGCTGCACCCCGCCCTCGTTCCGCAGGGCGCGGCGGAGATCCGCCTCCCGCTCCCGCGGGATGTTCGCCGTGGCTTCCTGGCGCTGGGCCAGCACCTCGATGTCCGGCTCGATCCCGGTGCCCTGGATGGAGCGGCCGGAGGGGGTGTAGTAGCGCGCGGTGGTGAGGCGGATGGCGCCCTGGCCGGGGATCGGCATCACCGTCTGCACGCTGCCCTTGCCGAAGCTCTTCACGCCCAGGATGATCGCCCGGCGGTGGTCCTGCAGCGCGCCGGCCACGATCTCGCTGGCCGAGGCGCTGCCGCCATTGATCAGCACCACCATCGGCAGGCCCTGGGCGACGTCGCCGGCCTTGGCGTTCCAGCGCTGCGCATCCTCCGGCCGGCGGGCGCGGGTGGAGACGATCTCGCCCTGGTCCAGGAACTCGTCCGAGACCTGCACCGCCTGATCCAGCAGCCCGCCCGGGTTGTTCCGCAGATCCAGGATCAACCCCTTCAAGTTGTTGCCGGCCTGCTGGCGGATGGTCTGGATGGCGCGGCGCAGCCCGACATCGGTCTGCTCGTTGAAGGAGGTGACGCGGATATAGCCGATATCCCCGCCCTCGACCCGGAAGCGAACCACCTGCGGGCGGATCACCTCCCGCGTCAGGGAGAGCTCGATCGGCCGGTCGGCGCCCTCGCGCCGGATGGTGATGCGGATGGAGGTGCCGCGCTCGCCGCGCATCTGCTCCACCGCTTCCTGCAGCGTCAGGCCCTGGACCGACTTGCCGTTCAGATGGGTGATGAGGTCGCCCGCCTTGACCCCGGCGCGGGAGGCGGGGGTCTCGTCGATCGGGGAGATGACCTTGATGTAGCCGCCTTCCTGCGTCACCTCGATGCCGAGGCCGCCGAACTCGCCCCGGGTCTGCACCTGCATGTCCCGGTAGGAGCGCTGGTTGAGGTAGGAGGAGTGGGGGTCGAGACCGGCGAGCATGCCGTTGATCGCGTTCTCGATCGCGTCCCGGTCATTGATCGGCTCGACATATTCGGCGCGAACCCGCTCGAACACGTCGCCGAACAGGTTCAGCAGCCGGTAGGTCTCCGCCCGCCCGCCTTCCTGCGCCCAGGCGGCGACCATGGGCCCCACCACGATGCCGGCGGCGAAGGCCGCCGTCACCGAAGCCACTGTCCCGATCCTGCGCTTCATGCCGCCACCCGTATCCCTTCCGGCCAAGTATCTCCGGCCGCCAATCCCTGTCTCGATCCCTGGCGGCCCGGGCCCGAGATCCTGCGGACCTCACGCCCAGGCCACTGGCCTTTTCCAGTGGCCTGTCCGTCAGCGCCATCCCCGACGAATGGAGCGGGCAGGACACCGGTGCAATATCCGGTCAGGTAGAATCACCTGATTGAATATCGCACTGGAAAGTAAAGTATCCAGGGCCGCCTAGCCCCGGCCCGAGGGCTCACGCGTCATTCAACGGGTCGGGGGCTGCTCCAGCCTAGTCTAGCCTAGCGCAGCCGAAGGCAGAGTTAAGCCCCTTCTTTCGGTCGTTCCGCCGCTCACCCCCGGGCGAGCCAGCTCCGCGGGTCCACCGGCTGCCCGGCCCGGCGCAACTCCAAGTAGAGCGTCGCCCGGCCGCGGCCTTCCGGCGCCGCGGTGCCGAGCTGCCCGACCGGCTCCCCGGCCAGGAGGCGCTGGCCGGGCGCGGCATCCAGCCGCTCCATCCCTGCCAGCACGACATGGTAGCCATCGCCGCAATCCACGATCAGCAACTGGCCGTAGGAGCGGAACGGCGCGGCGAACACCGCCTTGCCGCCGCAGGGGCTGACCACCCGGGCCCCGGGCGGGGCGGCGAGGGTGAGGCCGCGGGCCGGCCCGCCTTCCCCGCCGGCGCCGAATTCCCGGGTGACCTGGCCGGCCACCGGCAGGGTGCGGCCGCCGCGGGGGGTGGGCGGGGCGGGCTCCGGCG
>NZ_JAMZIK010000287.1 GCF_024178315.1 Siccirubricoccus soli
AGCAGCCCGGCCGCGAGGGCGGCGGCGAGGTGCCGGCTCATGGGCTGCGCGCCCGGAGCCGGCGGGCCGCCCGGGCCCGCAGCGCACGCCGCAGCGGCAGCCCGATAAGCAGGCAGGCGAGGGCCAGGACCGGCAGCATCACCAGCGGCCGGGCGCCGAGGTAGAATTCCGGCCAGAGCCAGACCGGCAGGCTGCCATGCCAGTAGGTGCGGCCGGTGCGGTAGGCCTCCACCCCGCCCGCGGTGACGAGCACCACATCGCCCTGCACCAGCGGCTGGCGCTGCGGGTCGCGCAGCGTGGCCAGCACGCCTTCCAGCCCCGCCGGCACCGCCGAGACCAGCGCCACCACCGAGCGCCCGGCCTGCAGCGGCGATTCGAAGCCGAGCAGCGCGCCGAAGCCTTCCGGCGCCGCCGCCAGCCGCGCCGCAACGCGCTGCCGCTCCGCCTCCGCCGCGCCGCCGAAGGGCGCGGCGAGGGCATGGCGGAAATCCTCCAGCGCAGTCGGCAGGGCGAGGGAGAGCCGCGTGCCCTCCAGCCGGATCGGCGCCTGCCCCTCCCGCAGCAGCGCGTTCAGCGCCGGCTGCCGGCCGAGCGGGCCGAGCACGATCAGGTCGCGGTCCGCCACCTCCTGCAGCCGCGCCGGCCCGACGACCGCAAGCCCGGTCGCCGGCAGCCCGACCGTCGCCGCCAGCCGGCCGACGAGCTCGAGGAAGGCGCTCATCTCCACCGCATTCGGCCGGTCGGGCAGCACCACCGCGGTCTCGGACAGATCCGCCATCCGGGTGAAGGGGAAGCCGGCGCCGGCGAAGAAGGCGAGGTTCGGCAGCAGCGCGAAGCGATGCGCGCGGGAGAGGTCGATGGTGCTGTCCGGGTCGATCGAGGCCCGCACCTCGCCCGGCACCGCGACGCAGTCGCCGCGATGCAGCGGCCGCATGTCGAAGCGGAGCTGCAGCGCGTTCTGGCCGCTGATCAGGTAGGGCGGCACCTCGGTGCTGCCGCGCTGCACCTCCGCCGGCCAGCCGAGCCGGGCCAGTGCCCAGGAGAGCGGCCAGGGGCCGACCTCGCCGCGGAAGGGCAGGCTCTTCAGGTAGAAATCGCTGAAGGCGAGGTCGAGGCGGGAGACGCGGATATCCGTCACCGGCCCGGGCGGGGCGCGGAACCCGACCTCGACGGGAATGCCATGGCCGCGCGCCACGTAGAGGTCGGGCGCGGTGCGCAGCGGAATCGTCACCGGGCCGGGCGCGAAGCCGGAGGCCTGCAGCACATCGGTATCCACCAGCTCGCCGAAGCGCACCGGGCGCTGGTCGGTGATCCAGCGCGGTGCGTCATAGGGGCGGCGCGGCGCGGCGGGCGGTGCCTCCACCAGCGCGCGCTCGCCGCCGAGCGCGGCCCGGCCGAAGGCGAGGGCGGTCGCCGCCGTCGCCGCCTCCGCCGCGGTGCGGCCGCCCACCACCAGGAGCTGGCCATAGGAATCGTTGGGGTTCGGCACGACGGCGAGGGTCGGCCCCTCCATCGGCGCCAGGTCGAGCCCCGCCGCGCCCTGGCTGCCGACGACCATGACGATGGCATTGCCCTGCTGCGGCGGGGCGGCGGAAACCGGGAATTGCGCCCCGCGGTATTCCGCCTGCACCGCGAACCAGGAGGCGGCGATGCCCGCCGCGCGCAGCAGCTCCGGCGCGGCATCGCCCGGCAGGACGAAGGGCAGGACCAGCGGGAAGCGCAGGATGCGGCGGTCGAAGAAGGGCTCCGGCAGCCGCGCCAGGTCGCGCGGCGTCGGCAGCCGCTCGATCGTCAGGTGCAGGGCCGAAAGATCGGAGACATTGGCCCAGAGCAGGCCGGAGAGCGGGTCGTTGCACTCCTGCGTGTAGCGGCCGGAGAAGCGCACGTTCAACCGGTTCAGGTCGGTGAAGAAGAGCGGGCTGATCGGGAACTCCACCGGGCCGAAGCGCGGCGCGGCGCGGTCCGGCTGCACGGCGCCGACGAATTGCTCGTTCAGCGTGAAGGCAATCTGGCTGTATTCCGGCAGCAGCGCCGGGGAGGTGGCGCCCGAGACGACCAGCCGCGCCTCCGTCACCACCTCATCGGCGCGCAGCCCGAACAGCACGCCCTGCAGGTCCGAGACGCCGCGAAGCTGCATCGGCCCGCGGATGCCGAGCTGGCGGAAGGTGAGCGAGGCGTGGCGCACGCCCTGGGCCGGCGCGGCCGGGGCGGCAGCCTGCGGCGGGGCGGGCGGCGGCGTGCCGGGCGGCGGC
>NZ_JAMZIK010000288.1 GCF_024178315.1 Siccirubricoccus soli
GCATTGCCGCCGCGCGGCGCCGGGTTCGCGGCGGCGGCCGGTGGCGTCGCGGCGCGCGGCGGCCGCCCCGGCTGCAGCGGGATGCTGATGGTCTGCTGGATCTGCGGCGCCCGCTCCGTCTCCGGCACCATGCCGAGGATCGGGGCGATGCGGCGGATCACCATGCCGGCGGCCGGCGCCGCCACCCAGCCCGCGGTCGCGTAGCCATGGCTCTGTGCATTCGGCTTCGGCTCGTCGACCATGACATAGACGGCGTAGCGCGGCTGGTTCATCGGGAAGGCGCCGACGAAGGCGGCGATGCGCTTGTCCGCCAGATAGCCGCCGCGCGGCCCGGTCTTCTGCGCCGTACCGGTCTTGCCGCCGACGAAGTAGCCCGGCACCTCGGCACTCTTGCCGGAGCCGTCGGTGACGACGAGGCGCATCAGGCGCCGCATGATGTCCGAGGTGCGCTCGGAGATCACCCGCGTCCCCTCCCGCGCCACGCCGTCCGGCTGGGCGACCAGGGTGGGCGGGCGGAGGATGCCGCCATTGGCCAGCGCCGCGACGCCGGTGACGACATGCAGGGGCGAGACCGAGATGCCATGGCCGAAGGCGATGGTCATGGTGTTGATGTCGCGCCAGCTCTGCGGCCCGGGCGCCATGGGCCGCGCCGTCTCCGGCAGCTCCACGCCGAGCCGGGACAGCATGCCCATCCGTCCCATGAATTCGCGGTGCCGCTGCGGCCCCAGCAGCAGCGCCATATGCGCCGCGCCGAGGTTGGAGGAATAGGCCAGCACCTCGGGCAGCATCAGCACCCGGTTCTTGCCCTTGTAGTCGCTGATGGTGAAGCGGCCGTAGCGGATGGGGCGGGAGGCGTCGAAGGTGCTCCAGATGTTGGCCGCGCCGGAATCGAGCGCCATGGCGGCCGTCAGCAGCTTGAAGGTCGAGCCCGGCTCATAGAGGCCGACGGTGACGCGGTTGAAATGCGGGTCGCGGTCCTGCGGCACGGGGGCTGCCGCGGCGGCGCCGCGGCCGACCGGGATGCGGCGCCCGGTGGTAATGGCCGGCGCCTGGCCCGCGGCCTGCTCCTCTGCGCGGCGCTGCAGCCCGCCGGGGTCGGAGGCGTCGAAATCCGGCAGGCTGACCATGGCGAGAATTTCCGCCGTGTGCGCATCCAGCACCACCCCGGCGCCGCCGACGCCGTTGAAGTCGGCGATCGCCTTCGCCACCGCCTCGCGCAGCGCGACCTGCACCCGCACATCGATGGAGAGGCGGAGCGGCGAGCGGTCCTCCCGCAGCCGGGCGTCGAAATGCCGCTCCACGCCGGCGATGCCGCGACCGTCCACGTCCACCTGGCCGAGCGCATGCGCCGCGGCCGAGCCCTGCGGGTAGAAGCGCCGCTCGGCCGGGCGGAAATGGAAGCCGGGGATGCCGAGGTTGTTGATCGCCTGCTGCTGCCGGGGCGGCAGGTTGCGGGCGATATAGGCGAATTGCACGGGCGTCTCGGTGCCCGGGACCATGCGCTGGGTGATGCGGGCGATCAGCCGCTCGCGGTCCAGGCCGGGCAACACCGTCAGCAGCCGGTCGGCGGCGGCGACGGGGTCGTCGATCTCCTGCGGGTTGGCGTAGAGCTCCGTGACCTGGAGGGAGACGGCCAGCACCTCGCCATTGCGGTCGGTGATGGCGGCGCGAGTCACGGTCGGCTCGCCGGTCGGCACGCGGGCGGCCGGGCGCAGCCGCGGCGTCATCGGGTCCAGCACGGTGGCGAGGGTCAGCTTCACCCCGACCGCGGCGAAGAGCGTGGCGAAGCCGAAGGCGGCCAGCACCAGCCGGCCGCGGGTCCGCTCCAGCTGGGCGCGGCGGGCGAGCTCCGGCGCCGGGATGCGCACCAGGGCGCGGCTCGGCGCGGCCTCCCGCGGTACGGGCCGGCCGGCCGGCGCGGCGTGCGGGGAAGGCGGCGCGATCTCCGGGGGCTGGTCCGTGATGAAGCTCACCTGCCGCCCCCGTTGAGGGTGGCGGCGTGGGCGCTGCCGAAG
The DNA here is from genome assembly GCF_024178315.1 of Siccirubricoccus soli. Taxonomy (GTDB): domain Bacteria; phylum Pseudomonadota; class Alphaproteobacteria; order Acetobacterales; family Acetobacteraceae; genus Siccirubricoccus; species Siccirubricoccus soli. The sequence continues at coordinate 2,016 of NZ_JAMZIK010000288.1, forward strand.
GGCACGGGCGGGGCCAGCATCGGCCGGCTGCCGCCGAGCAGGGAGCCGCCGAGGGAGGTGACGGGCGGCTCCGCCGGGCGCGGGGCGGCGACGAGCTGGGTCGGCGCAGGGGCATGGCGCGGGGCGGGCGGCGGCACCTGCGCCACCACCGG
>NZ_JAMZIK010000289.1 GCF_024178315.1 Siccirubricoccus soli
CGCGCCGCCTGCTCGGCCGGCGCGCCGCCCGGGCCGATGATCGTCGCCGCTTCCAGCAGCAACGCCGCCGTCAGTGCCGAATCGCCCAGCGTCGCCAGCACCGCGCGCTGCCGCCGCACATCCGCCAGCGGCCCGCCGGAATGGTCCCCGATCTGCGCCGCCGCCACCTGCCGCAGCGAGGCGGCAACGCCGGCCAGGGCGCCGGCTTCCCGCACCAACGCGGCGGCCAGCGCCGCGGCGGCATTGGCGAAATCCTCGGCGCCGGGACCACCAAAGCCGGGGCCGCCGAAGCCATGGCCGAATTCGCCATCCTCGCCCATATCCATCAGCCAGCCTCCTGCGTCAGCAGCGCGACGCGCGTCATGAACTCCTCCGACCTTGCGGCCACCAGCAGGGGCGCGGCGTCGGCCACGGCCTCCAGTAGCCGGGCCAGCCAGGCCTCATCCGCCTTGGCGAAATTCCCCAGCACATGGCCGGTGACGCGGTCCTTGTGGCCGGGGTGGCCGATGCCGAGGCGCACCCGCCAGAATTCCGGCGAGCCCAGCGCCCGCTGCATGTCCCGCAACCCGTTATGCCCGGCCGCGCCGCCGCCCTTCTTCACCCGCACCTTGCCCGGCGCCAGGTCCAGCTCGTCATGGAAGGCGGTGATGCCCTCGGGCGGGATCTTGTGGAAGGCCGCGGCCGGCTGCACCGCCTCGCCGGAGCCGTTCATGTAGGTCAGCGGCTTCAGGCCGATGACCTTGACGCCGCCGATGCTGCCCTCCGCCACCAGCCCCTTGAAGCGCTGCCGCCAGGGGGAGAAGCCATGGCGCCGGGCGATCTCGTCCAGCGCCATGAAGCCGATATTGTGGCGGTGCCGCGCCTGGGAGGGCTCGGGGTTGCCGAGCCCGACCCACAGCAGCGGCCCCTTGGGCGGCGAACCGCCGGGGGAGGAGGCGGGCCCAGGCGATGGGCCCGGACGCGCCGCCATCCCGCCGGGTTACTTCTTCTTGCCGCCGGTGGCGGGGGCCTTCTGCTTCGTGGCCTCCGGCGCGGCCGGCGCGGCGGCGGGGGCGGGCGCCTCCTCCTGCACCGTCGGCGCGGCGATGGTCGCCACCACGAAGTCGCGGTCGATCACCGACTTGGTGCCGAACTGCTCCTTCACTGCGGACCAGCGCAGGCTGTCGCCGATGCCGGCCTCGCCCAGATCGATCTCGAAGGCCTCCGGCACCGCATCCGGGTCGGCGAGCACTTCGAGCTCGCGGCGGACGACGTTCAGCACGCCGCCGGCCTTCAGGCCGGGGCACGTCGCCTCGTTCAGGAAGTGGACGGGGACGCGCACGCGGATCCGCTGGCCAGCCGCCAGGCGCTGGAAATCCACATGAATCGGGCGGTCCGTGACCGGGTGGAACTGCACGTCGCGCATCAGGGTGCGCTCGGTGCCGCCATCCTTCACCGCCACCTCATAGAGGTGGGACTGCCAGCCGCCCTTCTGCAGCTCCTTCATCACGTCGCGCGGGTCGAGGGCGATGAGGGTCGCCTCCTGCTTCGCGCCGTAGATCACCGCAGGGACAAGGCCCTGCCGCCGGGTCGCACGTGCCGCCCCCTTACCGGCCCGCCCGCGCGCCTCGGCCTCGATCCGGATCGTCTGGACCATGGTCGTGCTCCGCTTGGTATGGGTATGGACCCTTGCCGGGCCATCGGGGCCCGGAAACGGGTACGCCGGCCTCCAGGGGTGCCGGCGCGGCCGGGGCCTTAGCGGATCGGGGCAGCGGGTGCAACGGCGAAGGCTCGGGAGGGCCGCCGTCGCGGGGCCCGGTTGCGCCTCCGACCCGCACCGCGCCGCCCGCCGGGGCCATGCGGGCTGCGTCATTTCCCGGCCAACACCATCGCCCGGCGTTTCGTGCCGGGGCGCTCCTGCTCTAGCGTGACTGGATGGATTTCATCGTGTTCGGCCTGCTGCTGGTCGGCGGCTTCGTTCTCGGTTGGGGGCTCGGCATTGCCGGCTGGGTGAAGGCCGGGCGGCTGGAGCAGCGGGTGGCGACGCTGGAACGCCGGCTCGCGGAGGCCGGGCTGCCGGCCGCGGCGCGGGAGGCGCCGGCAGCAGCGACCGAGGCCGGGCCGCCCGCCCCGGCGGCGCCGG
>NZ_JAMZIK010000029.1 GCF_024178315.1 Siccirubricoccus soli
GCCGGGCTGGTGGGTATGGACCTCGTCGCCAAGGCGCCGCCGGATGGCCACACCATCCTGGTCCACAGCAATGCCCATGTGGTGGTGCCGGCGCTGGTGGCGCGGCTGCCCTTCGACCCGGTGGGGGATTTCGCCCCCATCGCCCATCTCGGGCGCATCCCGCAGGTGCTGGTGGTCGACCCCCGCCTGCCGGTGCGGGACATGGCGGGATTGCTCGACTACATCCGGGCGCGGCCCGGTCAGCTCCATTTCGCCAGCGCCGGCATCGGCAGCGCCGTGCACCTGGCCGGCGAGGTGTTCCGCTCCGTCGCCAAGCTGGAGATCCAGCCGGTGCATTACCGCGGCGGCGGACCCGCCATGCAGGCGGTGATCGGCGGCGAGGTGATCTACACCATCGACCCCGTCGCCTCCGCCGCCGGCCATATCCGGGGCGGCTCCGTGCGGGCCATCTGCATCACCGGGGCGGAGCGGGTGCCGAGCCTGCCGGAGGTGCCCTCCTCCGCCGAGGCGGGGCTGCCCGACCTCAAGGTGGAAGCCTGGCTGATGGCCATGGCGCCGGCCCGGACGCCACCCGCTGCGGTGGCCCGACTGGCGGAGGCCTTCGCCCGCGCGGCGGAAGGGGCGAAGCAGCGGCTAGCGGAGCTCGGCGTGCAGCCGGCGACGGTCAGGGGCGCGCCGGCGCTGACGGAATTCCTGCGGCAGGACATGGCGCGGAGCGTCGCGGTGCTGCGGGCAGCGGGGGTGCAGCCAGAATAGGTGCCGAGAGGGGGCGCCGCCTCTCGGACTCAGCCCGCCAAAGGCCGAACGGCCTCTGGGAACCGGGAGCTGGGCTGCGCAGGCTCAGCCTGCCAGCCAGGCCTCGAGCAGGGCTGTCACCGCTGCCGGCTCCTCCATCGGCGGCAGGTGGCCGCAGCCGGGAATCACCTCCAGCCGGGCGCCGGGGATGGCCTCGGCCATCTCGGTCGCCAGCTCCGGCGGCGTCAGCGCATCCGCCTCCCCCACCGCCACCAGCGTCGGCACCGCGATGCCGGGCAGGTCCGGCCGGCTGTCCTTCCGGCCGAGGATCGCCGCCTGCTGCCGCAGGAAGGCATCCCGTCCCACCCGCTCCGCCATCGCCATCACCGCCGCCCCGATCGGGCCGTCCAGGTGCTTCGGATGCACGAGCTGCGGCAGCAGCCGCGGCGTCACGCCCCGGAAGGCCCCGGTCCGCGCCAGGCCGATCAACCCGCGCCGGCGCCGCGCCTGCTGCTCGGTATCCGGTCGGGCGGAAGTGTCCAGCAGCGCCAGCCGCGTCACGCGCCCCGGCGCCTGGCGCAGGATTTCGAAGGCGAGGTAGCCGCCCATGGAAAGCCCGGCCAGGGCGAAGCGCGGCGGCGCCGCCGCCAGGGCCCGCGCCGCCATGGCGGCCAGGCTGTCATCACTGAGCGTATCCGCCACCTGGCAGCGGGCGAGGCCCTGAAGCCCCGCGATCTGCGCCTCCCACAGCGCGGAATCGCAGAGCAGGCCGGGCAGCAGCAGCACATCCTGGGTCTCTGGCATGATGCCCGGCATAGCCCCTGCCGCCAGCCGAGGAAACCGCCTTGGAGCCGCCCTATGGCTTGCTTTTCCATGGCATCCGGCGCATATGGCGCGCGGACAGACGCGGCCCCCGGCGGGTAGCCCGCCGGGCGTCGGTTTCAGCGGGTGGCCCCGGCCATGCCGCCACCATGCCGCCGCCGTCCCGGCGAAGGAACCGACCACACTTGACCGATACCCCCGAGCGGCCTGCCAGCGCGGCGGCCGAGGCCGAAGCCACGGAAGCGGAGGCGAAGATCGTCCCGGCCGAGACCGAGACGGCGCCCGAAGCGGCTGCGCCCGAATCGACCGCGATCGAAGCGACCGCCGCGGCGGCGCCGGAGAGCTATGCCGTGCCACTGGCCGCGGCGGAACCGGCGGCGCCCGCCGAGGCGGAGGCCGAGGACGGCGAAAGCGCCGACGACGACGACGATGATGACGATTCTGACGATGAGTCCGACGAGGACGAGTCTGACGATGATGATGACGACGAGTCCGACGACGACGATGATGACGATTCTGACGATGAGTCCGACGAGGACGAGTCTGACGATGATGATGACGACGAGTCCGACGACGACGATGATGACGATTCTGACGATGAGTCCGATGAGGACGAGTCTGATGATGACGACGAGTCCGACGCCGCCGACGACGACACGGCGGAAAAGTCCGGGAAGGAGGCAGAGGAGGCCGCGCCGCGCGTCACCTTCGCCGATCTTGGCCTCTCCGCGCCCATCCTGAAGGCCGTCGCCGAGGCCGGCTACGTCACCCCGACGCCGATCCAGGAAGCCGCCATCCCGGTGGTGCTGATGGGCCGCGACGTGCTGGGCACCGCCCAGACCGGCACCGGCAAGACCGCTGGCTTCACCCTGCCGATGATGGACATCCTCGCCTCCGGCCGGGCCAAGGCGCGCATGCCGCGCAGCCTGATCCTGGAGCCAACGCGCGAGCTGGCGCTGCAGGTGGCCGAGCAGTTCGAGAAATACGGCAAGTACCTCAAGCTCAACCACGCCCTGCTGATCGGCGGGGAGAGCATGAACGAGCAGCGCGACGTGCTGGAGAAGGGCGTCGATGTCCTGATCGCCACGCCCGGCCGGCTGCTGGACCTGTTCGACCGCGGCCGCATCCTGCTGGCGGATTGCAGGATCCTCGTCATCGACGAGGCGGACCGCATGCTCGACATGGGCTTCATCCCGGATGTCGAGCGCATCGTCTCCATGCTGCCCGGCATGCGGCAGACGCTGTTCTTCTCCGCCACCATGGCGCCGGAGATCAAGAAGCTCGCCGACGCCTTCCTGCAGAACCCGAAGGAGATCAGCGTCTCCCCGCCGGCGAGCGTGGCAACCACCATCGTCGCCGGCCTGCTGTGGTGCCGGGAGCTCGACAAGCGCGAGGCGCTGCGCCGGCTGATCCGGCGGGAGCAGGTGCAGAACGCGCTGATCTTCTGCAACCGCAAGGTCGATGTCGACATCCTCTACAAGTCGCTGAAGCGGCATGGCTTCGCCGTCGGCGCCCTGCATGGGGACATGGACCAGCCGAGCCGCTTCGCCACGCTGAACAAGTTCAAGGCGGGGGAGCTACAGCTCCTCGTCTGCTCGGATGTCGCGGCCCGCGGCATCGATATCGGCGGCCTCTCCCACGTCTTCAATTTCGACGTGCCCTTCCGGGACGAGGATTATGTCCACCGTATCGGCCGCACCGGTCGGGCGGGGCGCGAGGGCCATGCCTTCACCATCGCCACGGCGGATGACGCGCGGAACGTCGCCGCCATCGAGAAGCTGACCGGCAAGCCGATCCCACGCATCGAGATCGAGGGCCTCGACCCGGTGAGCAATGAGGAGATCGCCGAGGCGGCCGCCCGCCCGCCGCGCGGCCGCGGTGGCCGGGGCCGCGATGCCGGACGCGGCCGTGGCGGCCGCGAGGCGTCGCGCGACCGCGGCGGCCGCGAGCGGGATCGCAGCCGGCCGGAGCGTGGCGAACGGGATCGCGACCGCGATCGTGCGCGGCCGGAGCGCGCTGCCGACCGCCCGGAACGCGCTGCCGACCGCCCCGAGCGCGGCGCCCGGCCGGAGCGAGGCGACCGCCGGGAGCGTGACCGCGTCGCTGCTCCGCGCGAGGAGATGGAGCGGGACGCCCGCCCGCCGCGCGAGCGCGACCACCGCCGCGAGGATCGGCGCGACGACCGCCGCCGCGACCGGGACCGCGACGATCTGGGCCCCAGCGTCCGCGGCTTCGGCGATGCCGTGCCGGCCTTCATGCTGATCCCGATCCCCCGCCCGAAGCGGGATTCGGCGCCGGAGACGGACGCCGAAGCGGCCTGAGGCCGCCTCCCCCGCCTGGGGGAAGGGTCGGGGTGGGCGTGCCGCGCTCGCGGCCAGCGTTCCGCCGCGCCTCCGCCCCGGGCACCATGCGAACGGGCCCCTGCCCCTTCCAGCCCTCCCCCGCCGGCGGGGAGGGCTCATATTCCATCCGTCGAGCAGCCGAGGAGATCGCCATGTCCGCCGCCAGCGCCGCGAAGCCGAGCTTCGTCTGGGAAGATCCGCTGCTGCTGGAGGAGCAGCTCACGGAGGATGAGCGGATGATCCGCGACACCGCCCGCGAGTTCTGCCAGGGCAAGCTCCTCCCGCGCGTGCTGGAGGCCTTCCGGAAGGAGCATTTCCACCGGGAGATCATGAACGAGTTCGGCGAGATGGGCTTCCTCGGCGCAACGCTCGAGGGCTATGGCTGTGCCGGCGTCTCCTATGTCGCCTACGGGTTGATGGCCCGCGAGGTGGAGCGGGTGGATAGCGGCTACCGCTCCGCCTTCTCCGTCCAGTCCTCCCTGGTGATGTACCCGATCTACGCCTTCGGCTCCGAGGCGCAGAAGGAGAAGTACCTGCCGAAGCTGCGCAGCGGCGAATGGGTGGGCTGCTTCGGCCTGACCGAGCCCGATGCCGGCTCCGACCCCTCCTCCATGCGGACCCGCGCGAAGAAGGTCGATGGCGGCTACCTGCTCAGCGGCTCCAAGACCTGGATCACCAATGCGCCGATCGCCGATTGCGCCGTGGTCTGGGCGAAGGATGACGAGGGCACGCTGCGCGGCTTCATCCTGGAGCGCGGCATGAAGGGCCTGAGCTTCCCGAAGATCGAGGGCAAGTTCTCGCTGCGCGCCAGCGTCACCGGCATGATCATGATGGACGAGGTCTTCGTCCCCGAAGAGAACCGCCTGCCCGGCGTGAAGTCGCTCGCCGGCCCCTTCTCCTGCCTCAACCGCGCCCGCTACGGCATCGCCTGGGGCGCCATGGGCGCGGCCGAGGATTGCTGGCACCGCGCCCGCGAGTACACGCTGAACCGCAAGATGTTCGGCCGGCCGCTGGCCAACACCCAGCTCATCCAGAAGAAGCTGGCCGACATGCAGACCGAGATCACCCTCGGCCTGCACGCCGTGCTGCGCGTCGGCCGGCTGTTCGACGAGCACAAGGCGGCGCCGGAGATGATCTCCCTGGTCAAGCGCAACAATTGCGGCAAGGCGCTCGACATCGCCCGCATGGCGCGGGACATGCACGGCGGCAACGGCATCGTGGACGAGTACCACGTGATCCGCCACGTCATGAACCTCGAGACGGTGAACACCTATGAGGGCACGCATGACGTCCATGCGCTGATCCTCGGCCGGGCCATCACCGGCCTGAACGCCTTCGGGGGCTGACCATCGGCGGCTTCGGCGCCGAGGATGTCGCGGAGATCGAGCGGGCGATTCAATTGGCGATCGCCCCCGCCTTTCTCCTCACCGGCATCTTCAGCCTGCTCAACGTCATGGCCGGACGACTTGGGCGGCTGATCGACCGGGAGCGGTCGATCCGCCAGGGCACGGCCGTGCCGTTGCCGGGCGAGACGCGGCGCCTGGCCCGGCGCGCCTGGCGCATCCACCGGGCGATCGGCGCCTCGGTGCTGGCGGCGATCCTGCTCTGCACCCTGATCGTCACCGCCTTTGCCGGCATTTTTCTCGGCCTGCGGGTCGCCTGGCTGCTGGCGGCGCTGCTGGTCGCCGCCATGCTGGCGATGATCGCGGCGCTGAGCCTCTTCCTTGGCGAGGTGCGCCTCGCTGCACAGCATCTGCCCCTCGATGAAGAGTGAGGTCCTGGACATCGTGGCGCTGGGCGCCGCCGGCGACGGCATCGCGCGCCGGGCGGGCGGCAGCATCTTCGTACCCGGCGCCCTGCCGGGGGAGAGCGTGCGGGCGGAGATCGCCGGCAACCGCGCCCGGCCGGAGGCCTGGCTGCGCGAAAGCCCGGACCGCGTCACCCCGCCCTGCCGGCATTTCGGCGCCTGCGGCGGCTGCGTCCTGCAGCATTGGGCGGCGGCGCCCTATGCCGCATGGAAGCGGGAGAAGCTCGTCGCCGCCCTGACCGCCGCCGGCTTCCCGGAGGCGCCGGTCGCGCCGCTGGTCAGCGTGCCCCCCGCCAGCCGCCGCCGCGCCGACTTGGCCCTGCGCCGCACCCCCGCCGGCATCGCCCTCGGCCTGCACGCCATCGGCCAGGCGGCGGTGGTGAACCTCGCCGAATGCCATGTGCTGGACCCGCGCCTGGTCGCGCTCTTCGCGCCGCTGCGCGCCCTGCTCCGCCGCCTGCCGGCGCTGAAGCGGGAAGGCTCGGCGGTGCTGAACCTGCTGGACACCGGGCCGGACCTGCTGCTGCGCACCGATGGCCCGCTGGACGCCGCCGGCCGCGCCCTGCTGGCGGGCTTCGCACGGGAGCATGGCCTGCCCCGCATCGCCTGGGCCCAGGGCAACGGCCCGGCAGAAAATGCCGCGCAGCTCGGCCCGGTCGCGCTGCGCTTCGGCACCGCCAGCGTGGCGCCGCCGCCGGGTGCCTTCCTCCAGGCCAGCCCGGGCGGGGAGGCCGCCATCATCGCCGCCGTGCTGGCCGGGCTGCCGGCGAAGCTGCCGGCCAAGGCGCGCATCGTGGAGCTGCATGCCGGGCTCGGCACGCTGAGCTTCGCCCTCGCCACCCGTGCCCGGGTGGAGGCCTATGAGGGCGCGGCCGAAGCGGTCGCCGCGCTTGCCGCCGCCGCCGGTAGCGCCGGTGCCCGGATCCGCGCCGCGCGGCGGGATCTGGACCGCCAGCCCCTGGCACCGGCGGAGTTGCAAAACCTGGCGAGCCTGGTGCTGGACCCGCCCTATGCCGGGGCTGCGGCGCAGATGCCGCTGCTGGCGCGGGCGCGGGTGCCACGCATCATCTACGTCTCCTGCAACCCGGGGGCCCTGGCGCGGGACGCCAAGCCCCTGGCCCTGGCCGGCTACCGGGTGCTGGCGGCGACGCCGATCGACCAATTCCCCTGGTCGGCGCATCTGGAGGCGGTCGTCGTCTTCAGCCCCGCAACGACTTGATCCCTGGCGCTTTCACCCCATCCTAAAGCCCGACCCGCTGCGGGGAGGAAGAGCCATGCCCAACACAGCCAGCCGCCGTCTGATCCTTGGGGGGGCCGCCATGGCGCTGGCCTCCCCTGCCCTGCTGCGCGCGACGCCGGCGGCCGCCCAGGCCGCCGCCGGCCCTGCCGCCACCCAGGCGCCGGGCTTCTACCGCTTCAAGGTCGGCAGCTTCACCGTCACCACGGTGCATGACGGCTATGGCACGCGGCCGGTGGAGAATTTCGTCCGCAACGCCTCGCTGGCCGAGGTGCAGGCGGTGCTGGCGGAGAGCTTCCTGCCCACCGACACCTACCGCATCCCCTTCACCGTCACCTTCGTCGAGACGCCGAACGCCTTCGTCGTCTTCGACACCGGCAATGGGGCGACGCCGGCCGGTGCGACGAACGGGAAGATGATCGAGAACATGCGCGCCGCCGGCATCGACCCGGCCCGCATCACCCATGTGATCCACAGCCACTTCCATGGCGACCACATCAACGGGCTGCTGACCGGCAGCGGCGCCGCCGCCTTCCCGAATGCGGAGGTCGTGGTGCCCGCCACCGAATGGGCCTGGTGGACCGAGGCCAGCAACGAAAGCCGCAGCCCGGAGGGCCAGCGCGGCAATTTCGCCAACACGGCCCGCCGCTTCGCCCCCTACCAGGGCAAGATCCGCCAGATCGCGGACGGGGCGGAGGCGGTGCCGGGCGTTCGCGCCATCGCCGCCTATGGCCATACGCCGGGGCACACCATGTACCGGATCTCGGATGGCGCGGCGCAGGCGATCTTCGTCGCGGATATCACCAACCGGCCGGAGCTCGGTTTCCCGCGGCCGGATTTCCACATCGTCTTCGATTTCGACCCGGCGATGGCAGAGGCGACGCGGCGGCGGGTGCTGGACATGGTCGCCACCGACCGCATCCGCATCACCGGCTACCACTTCCCCTTCCCGGCCAATGGCTATGTGGCGAAGCAGGGGAATGGCTACCGCTTCGTGCCCGCCGACTGGTCGAGCACCCTGTAGGCCGAACCGCCAAGCCTGGAATTCACGCCTGCCAAAGGCTCTCCGGCCTTTGGCAGGGTCAGCCCAAGGGGGACGAGGCCCCCCTCGACATCACAGCCCGAAGCCGATCCTGAGCCCAAGGCTGTTCAGCCCCTCATTCGCCCGTGCGGAGCCGGCATTGCTCTCATGGTCGAGGAAGAGCGAGACCGACCAGCGCGGGTCGATCTGGTAGCCGATTTCGCCGCCCACGCGGAACAGCAGGTTGCCGCCCAGGCTTTTGCGGTCCAGCTCGTTTGTCACATGCTTGCCGTTGTTGAGCGAGCCGCCGAAGAAGAAGTCGAAGCGGATGCCGTCGCCGCGGCGGAACACGTCCCGGGCCAGCATGGTGGTCCAGGTCAGGCCGGCATAACCGTAGCTGGTATAGCCCTCGGTGTTCGCGGCGAAGCCAAGATGCACGCGCGGCTGGAACATCCAGCGATAGAGCGGCGGCATGTCCGTGGTGAGCCGCGCCGGCACCGGGCTGACGAAGAGCACCTCGCCCAGGACGTTGGCGCCCCGCTCCTTGGCGCCGATATCGTGCCAGGCGCCGCCGAACCGCACCTCGCTGAAAATGCCCGCCAGGCCCTCACCCGCATGGATGCGCGGCAGCCCGTCCTCCGCCCGGCCGGACACCGGCACGAGCGCCGCCGCCGCCAGAACCACGCCAAAGATCGCACAGCGCACCGCTGCCCCTCCGTCTGTCTTCCCTGTGATTATCAGGAGATATGTGACAAATCGCCAGAGGCGGCAGCGCCGGCGGTCCTCACCCTGGCGTCAGCCGCGCCAGGACAACATCAGACGTGGAAGCTCTCGCCGCAGCCGCAGCGCCCCTTCTCATTGGGGTTGGTGAAGGTGAAGCCCGCGGACAACGCCTTCACCTCGTAATCCATCACCGTGCCGATGAGGAACAGGCTGGCCTTGCGGTCCACCAGCACCGTCACGCCCTTATCGGTCACCTTCTCGTCGGTCGGCTCCGGCGCCTCCACCCAGGTGAGGTCATAGGCAAGGCCCGAGCAGCCCTTGGTCTTCACGCCGATGCGCAGCAGCTTCCCTGCCTCGCCCGCCTCGTAGAGACCGCGCAGCCGCTCGGCGGCGGCCTCGGTCAGCGACATCAGCGGCGGCAGGGCGCGGCGGGGGCGGGGCGCGGCAGTGGTCGTGCTCATCTCTCCGGCACCTCAGTACATGTTCAGGGCGAGGCGGGCATCCTCGCTCATCCGCGTCTGGTCCCAGGGCGGGTCCCAGACCACTTCCACCCGGACATCGGTGACGCCCGGCACAAGGCGGACGCTTTCCTCAACCTGCCCCGGCAGCTCCTGCGCCGAGGGGCAGGAGGGGGTCGTGAGGGTCATCTCGACCTTCACCTTGCCGTCATCCTCGATCTCCACGGCGTAGATCAGGCCGAGCTCGTAGATATCGACCGGGATCTCAGGGTCGAAGACCGTCTTGAGGACGGAGATCACCGCCTCCTCGCTGACGCGGGGCGCGGGCGGCGCGGTCTCGCCTTCCGGCGTCCAGGCACCATGGGTCGGAACGGTGGTGCTGGCCTCGTCACTCACTGCTCGCCTCCTTCGCGCCGTCCAGGGCGGCGTTCAGCGTGTGCCAGGCCAGCGTGGCGCATTTGACGCGGGAGGGGAATTCATGCACGCCGGAAAGCGGCTGCAGCCGCTCCATCTCCTCCTCCAGCGCCGCCTGGCAATGCGGGCAGGTGCCGGTCATCGCCAATTCCCGGAAGCTGTCGGAGAGGGCATGCGCCTCCTCGGCCGTCTTGCCCTTCACCGTCTCGGTCAGCAGGGAGGCGCTGGCGGTGGAGATGGCGCAGCCGCGACCCTGGAAGGCAGCATCGGCGATGCGGCCATCGGGCCCAAGCTTCAGGAACAACTCCAGCCGGTCGCCGCACATCGGGTTGTCGCCGCGGGCGCTGCGGTCCGCATCCTCGAGCCGGCGGAAATTCCGCGGCTTGCGGCCATGGTCCAGGATGACCTCCTGATAGAGGTCGCGCAGGTCATCGAACATCGGGGACCCTCCCGGCGCGGGCGCTCATGCGAAGAACTCCCGCGCCTTGGTCAGCGCCTCGGCCAGGTAATCCACCTCCGCCTCCGTCGTATAGAGACCGAAGCTGGCCCGGACCGTGCCGCCTTCCACCCCAAATCGGGTGTGCAGCGGCTCCGCGCAATGCCTGCCGGCCCGCACCGCGATGCCGGCGCGGTCCAGCAATGTCGCCAGGTCATGGGCATGGGCGTAGTCGGTGGCCATGGCGAAGACGCCGCCGCGATCCTGCGCCCGGCCGAGCAGCCGCACCCCCTCGATATCCGTCAGGCGGCGCATGGCGTGGTCCACCAGGCGCCGCTCATGCGCCTCGATCGCCTCCATGCCGAGGGCGGTCACGTAGTCGATGGCGGCATGCAGCCCGACCGCCTCCACGATGGGCGGCGTCCCGGCTTCGAACTTCGCCGGCGGCGGCGCCCATTCGCTGCGCTTCAGCGTGACGACGGAGATCATGTCGCCGCCGCCGAGGAAGGGCGGCATGCGCTCCAGATGCTCCAGCTTCGCCGCCAGCACGCCGATGCCGGTCGGGCCGTAGAGCTTGTGGCCGGTGAAGACGTAGAAATCCGCGTCCAGCGCCTGCAGGTCCACCCGCCGGTGCACCGCCGCCTGGCTGCCGTCGAACAGCACCTTGGCGCCGGCGGCATGCGCCATCCGGACGATGCGCTCCGCCGGGGCCACCGTGCCGAGGACGTTCGACATATGCGCGATGGCGACCAACCCGACCTTGCCATCCGCCAGCTTGGCCTCGAGGTCCTCGAGGTCGATCTCGCCGCTGTCGGTCACCCGCACCACGCGCAGCTCGACGCCCTTGTCCTCCTTCAGGAGGTGCCAGGGGACGATGTTGGCGTGATGCTCCATCTCGCTGAACAGCACCGCTTGGCCGGGCTGCAGCACATGCCGGCCCCAGCTATGGGCGACGAGGTTGATCGCCTCCGTGCTGTTCTTGGCGAAGACGATGCCGCGCGGGTCGGGCGCATTCAGGAAGCGGGCGGTGGCGGCCCGGGCTGCCTCATAGGCCTCGGTCGCGGCCTCGGAGAGGAAATAGGCGCCGCGATGGACGTTGGCGTAGCGTTCCTCCATGCAGCGGACCATGGCGTCGATGACGACGCGCGGCTTCTGGGCGCTGGCGCCGCTGTCGAGGAAGACCAGATCCTTGCCACGGATCTTCTGCGACAGGATGGGAAAGTCGCGCCGCACCCGCCCGACATCGAAGCTCACGCCATCGAAGCTCACGCCGCCTTCTCCCACCAGCCGGTCACCGCCGCCTGCAGCGCCTCGCGCGCCACCGCATCCTGAACGCCCTCCACCGCCTCGGTCAGGAAGGCTTCCACCAGCATGGACCGCGCCTGCGCCTCAGGAATGCCGCGGGCGCGCAGGTAGAAGAGCTGATCGGCATCGATCTCCCCCACCGTCGCGCCATGGCTGCATTTCACGTCGTCGGCGTAGATTTCAAGCTGCGGCTTGCTGTCGATCTCGGCCTCGGGCGAGAGCAGCAGCGCCTGATTCATCTGGTAGCCATCGGTGCGCTGCGCCACCTGATGTACATGGATCTTGCCCTGGAAGACCCCGCGGGACCGGCCGGAAAGCACGGTCTTGTAGGTCTGCCGGCTGGCGCAGTCGGGCGCCGCATGGTCCAGCACCGTGGTGGTGTCGGCATGCTGCCCGTCCCGCAGCAGCTGCGCGCCATTCATGTGGCAGGCGGCCTTCGGACCTTCCAGCACCACGTGGATTTCGTTGCGCACCAGCTTGCCGCCGGCATTCAGGGTGAAATTGTCATAGGTGGCGCCGGCCGCCACGCGGGCATAGGCGGTGCCGAGCTGGAAGGCGGCCGATCCCTCCTGCTGCAGCCGCGCATGGGTCAGGGTCGCGCCCTCCGCCAGCTCGATCTCATAGACCGGGTTGTGCAGGTAGCGCGTGCCGGCGGGCCCGGTCGCGGTCTCGATCAGCGTCAGGCTCGCCCCTGCCTCCAGCCGGATCAAGTGGCGTGGATGGAAGGCCGCGGGCCGCTCGCCGGGAGAGGCCAGGGAGACCAGCTCCAGCACGCCACCGGCGACGCCGGCCGGCACCGTCACCACCAGCCCGTCCTCGAACAGCGCGGTGTTCAGCGCCACCAGCGCCTGCTCCGCCGGCCGCGCCAGGGCGCCCAGCCTTCCCTCCAGCGTCGACAGCCCGGCGGCAAGGCTGGCCGCCGCGAAGGGCGCTTCCTCCAGCGTCGAGAGGTCCTCGCGCAGCCGGCCATCCTGGAACACGGCGCGCCAGCGGCTGTGGGCGGGCGGCAGGGCGAATTCCGCATCCACCACGCTCAGCGCCTCCTCGAAGCCGGCATCGGCGACGAGGCGCAGATCGGTGTATTTCCAGGCCTCCAACCGCCGGGTCGGGAAGCCCTGGGCGCGGAAGCTCTCGGCCGCCGCCTCGCGCAGCGCCTGCACCCAGGCCAGGCGGGCGCCGGGCAGGCGCTGCCGCAGGCCGTCGAAGCGATGCAGGAAGCCTTCCGCGCCCGTTGCTATCGCGCTCATGCCGCCTTCACCGAGGCATAGCCGCTGGCCTCGAGCTGATGCGCCAGTTCCGGCCCGCCGCTCTGCACGATGCGGCCGCCCATCAGCACATGCACCTTGTCCGGCACGATGTAGTCCAGCAGCCGCTGGTAATGGGTGATGACGAGCGCCGAGAAATCCGGCGCCCGCAGCGCATTCACCCCATCCGCCACGATCTTCAGCGCGTCGATGTCGAGGCCGCTGTCGGTCTCGTCGAGGATCGCCAGCTTCGGGCGCAGCAGCGCCATCTGCAGCACCTCGTTCCGCTTCTTCTCGCCGCCGGAGAAGCCGACATTGACGCCGCGCTTCAGCATGTCCTCCGGCATGGAGAGCGCCTTCATCCGCTCCCGCGCCAGCTTCAGGAATTGCATGGCGTCCAGCTCGGGCTCGCCCTTGCCGCGGCGGACGGCGTTCAGCGCGGTGCGGAGGAAGAGGGCGTTGCCCACTCCCGGCAGCTCCACCGGATACTGGAAGGCGAGGAAGAGGCCGGCTGCCGCCCGCTCCTCCGGCTCCAGCGCCAGCAGATCGACGCCGTTGAAGCTGACGGAGCCGCCGGTGATCTCGTATCCCTCGCGCCCCGAGAGGACGTAAGACAAGGTGGATTTGCCGGAGCCGTTCGGGCCCATGATGGCGTGGATCTCGCCGGCGGGCACCTCCAGGTCGATCCCCTTGAGGATCGGCTTGCCATCAACCTCGGCGGTCAGTCCTTCGATCTTCAGCATCTATCTTTCCTTGCAGAACCGCGGCCGACTCAGACTTCCGCGCCCTTTGGCGCTCCAGTCATCGGTCGCGGCATCAACCAACCGAACCTTCCAGGGAGATCTGCAGCAGCTTCTGCGCCTCGACGGCGAATTCCATCGGCAGCTCCTTCAGCACCTCGCGGCAGAAGCCGTTGACGATGAGGCCGACCGCGTCCTCCTCCGAGAGGCCGCGCTGCCGGCAGTAGAAGAGCTGGTCCTCGGCGATGCGGCTGGTGGTCGCCTCATGCTCCACCTTCGCCGTCATGCAGCGATTCTCGATATAGGGCACGGTATGCGCGCCGCACTGGTCGCCAATCAGCAGGCTGTCGCATTGGGTGAAGTTGCGCGCCGCGCTCGCCGTCGGCGCCACCCGCACCAGGCCGCGATAGGTGTTCTGCCCCCGCCCGGCCGAGATGCCCTTGGAGATGATGGTGGAGCTGGTCCGCTTGCCGACATGGATCATCTTGGTGCCGGTATCGGCCTGCTGGCGATTGTTGGTGATCGCCACCGAATAGAACTCGCCCACGCTGTCATCGCCGAGCAGCACGCAGGAGGGATACTTCCAAGTGATGGCGGAGCCGGTCTCCACCTGGGTCCAGCTTACCTTGCTCCGCTTGCCGCGGCACTGGGCGCGCTTGGTGACGAAATTGTAGATGCCGCCCCGGCCCTCGGCATCGCCCGGGTACCAGTTCTGCACCGTGCTGTACTTGATGCTGGCATCGTCCAGCGCCACCAGCTCCACCACCGCGGCATGGAGCTGGTTCTCGTCGCGCATCGGCGCCGTGCAGCCCTCCAGGTAGGAGACGGTGCTGCCCTCGTCGGCGATGATCAGCGTCCGTTCGAACTGGCCGGTGCTCTTCGCATTGATGCGGAAATAGGTGGAGAGCTCCATCGGGCAGCGCACCCCCTTCGGGATGTAGACGAAGCTGCCATCGGTGAAGACCGCGCTGTTCAGCGCCGCGTAGAAATTGTCGCCCTGCGGCACGACGGTGCCGAGGTATTGCCGCACCAGCTCCGGATGGGTCTGCACCGCCTCGGAGATCGAGCAGAAGACGATGCCCTCCTTCTCCAGCCGCGCCTTGAAGGTGGTGGCGACCGAGACGCTGTCGAACACCGCATCCACCGCGACCGGCAGGCGGCCGCCATCGGCCGGGGTCTCGCCCGCGCCCTCGACGCCGGCCAGGATCGCCTGCTCCTTCAGCGGGATGCCGAGCTTCTCATAGGTGCGCAGCAGCTCCGGATCGACCTCCTCCAGGCTCTTCGGCTTCGCCTTCTGGACCGGCGCCGCATAGTAGTAGGCGTCCTGGTAGTCGATCGCCGGGTAGCTCACCGCGGACCAGCGCGGCTCCTCCATCTTCTGCCAGAGCGCATAGGCCTTCAGCCGCCATTCCAGCAGCCAGTCCGGCTCGTTCTTCTTCTTCGAGATGAAGCGGACGATGTCCTCGCTCAGCCCCTTGGGGGCGAACTCCATCTCGATATCCGTCTCGAAGCCCCATTTGTAGGTGCCCTCGGTGACGGACTGGACGGTCTCGATGGTTTCGGTGACGGCGGGCATGCTGGTCCTATTCGGCAAGAAGGACGGCTTCGGGGGCAGCCTGATCGGGCCTGGCCGGGGCAGAACGCGGTGCGGGACCGGCGAGATCGGCCAGGGTAATGCCGGACAGCGCATCGCGAATGGCGCGGTTCACCGGGTCCCAGCGGCCGCGGACGGCGCAGATGCGCTCGGCCTCGCAGCCGCCGCTGCCGCCATCGACGCAGGCGGTCAGGGCGATCGGGCCATCGACGGCGACGATGACCTCGGAGAGCGGAACCGCGCCCAGCGGCCGGGTCAGCCGGTAGCCGCCGCGGGCGCCCCGCAACCCCTCCACCAACCCGGCCTGGCCGAGCAGCTTCAGCACCTTGGCAACCGTCGGCTCGGCGATTCCGGTGGCCATGGCAAGCCCCGGGGCGGTCTGCACCTGCCCCTCCGGCCCGGCGCCATCCCGCGCCAGCCGGGCCATGACGACCACGGCATAATCGGTGAGTTTCGACAGCCTCAGCACGGGCGGACCCCTTCCACGGCCGGTAAATAGGACCAATCGGGTCCCCTTTGAAGGGGGGCCGCATGCGGTTGTTGCAGAGCAGGGGCGCGGTTAGCCTCCGGCACTCCAGGGGAGAGACCCATGCCCAGCATCACCACGGATGACGGCGTCGAACTGGCCTATGAGGAGGCAGGGACGGGCATCCCCCTGCTTTTCGTTCATGAATTCGCCGGCGACATGCGGAGCTGGGAGCCGCAGCTCCGCTTCTTCGCCCGGCGCTACCGCTGCATCGCCTTCAACGCCCGTGGCTACCCGCCGAGCGGCGTACCGCATGACCAGGCCGCATACTCCCAGGACCGGGCCACGGACGACATCGCGGCGGTAATCACGGCGCTGGGCCTGGCGCCGGCGCATGTCGTCGGGCTCTCCATGGGCGCCTTCGCCACGCTCCATCTCGGCCTGCGCTACCCGCACCTCGCCCGCAGCCTCACCGCCGCCGGCGTCGGCTACGGCGCCCAGCCCGGCAAGCGGGACCAGTTCCGCGGGGAGGTAGATACCACGGCGGACAAGATCGCCGAGAAAGGGATGTGGAAGATGTCCCGGGTCTATGGCAGCGGCCCGACCCGCCTGGTCTTCGAGGAGAAGGACCCGCGCGGCTATGCGGAATTCCTCTCCCAACTCGCGGAGCACGACACGGACGGCGCGGTGCTGACCATGCGCGGGGTGCAGCGGGAACGGCCGAGCCTGTTCGAGCTGGAGGCCGAGTTCCGCAAGCTGAAGCTACCCACCTTCATCATCTGCGGCGACGAGGACGACCCGACGCTGGAGCCCGGCCTCTTCCTCAAGCGGACCATCCCCACCTCCTCCCTCCTCGTCATGCCGCGCTGCGGCCATACGATGAACATCGAGGATCCGGACGCCTTCAACCGCGCGGTGCTGGACTTCATCACCTGGGTGGATGCCGGCCGCTGGTGGGAACGCAATCCGGCCACCCTGGCCGGCGGCATCATTGCCGGGACGGCGAAGGGCTGAAGGCACGGGCAACAGGGCAGCCTGACGCCGCCACAAGGCCAGGATCGGGGGCGGCTTCACGCCGCCCCCGACCGGAGCTAAGAATCGTTAGCCACCTATGAGAGAGAGGGAAGCGCCAAATGGGCATGCTGGATGGGAAGGTTGCCGTCGTCACGGGGTCCGGCGGCGGCATCGGCCGGGAGATCGCCATCCACATGGCGCTCGCCGGGGCCAAGGTCATCATCAACGATATCGGCGCCTCGCTGACCGGTGAGGGCCAGTCCGCCACCCCCGCGCAGCAGACCAAGGCGATCATCGAGCAGCGCGGCGGCCAGGCCGAGATCAACACCGACAGCGTCTCCTCCTGGGAGAGCGCGGGCAAGATCGTCCAGTCGGCGCTGGATCATTTCGGCCGCATCGACATCGTCGTGAACAATGCAGGCATCCTGCGCGACCAGATCTTCCACCGCATGACGCCGGAAGAGTGGGACGCGGTCATCGGGGTGCACCTGAACGGCAGCTTCTACGTCTCCCGCCACGCGGCCACGCATTTCCGCAAGCAGGAGAGCGGCTCCTACGTCCACATCACCTCGACCTCCGGCCTGATCGGCAATTTCGGCCAGGCGAACTACTCGGCGGCGAAGCTCGGCATCGCGGCGCTGTCCAAGTCCATCGCGCTGGACATGAAGCGCTACAATGTCCGCTCCAATTGCCTCGCGCCCTTCGCCTGGAGCCGCATGACCAGCTCCATCCCGGCCGAGACGCCGGAGCAGAAGGCGCGGGTCGAGAAGATCATGCGGATGGGCCCGGAGAAGAACGCCCCGCTCGCCGTCTTCCTCGCCTCCGACGCGGCGCAGGAGGTGAACGGCCAGATCTTCGGCCCGCGGATGAACGAGCTGTTCCTGTTCAGCCAGAACCGCCCGATCCGCGGCATCCACCGCAGCGAGGGCTGGACGCCGGAAGCGATCGCCGAGCACGCCCTGCCGGCGCTGAAGAGCTTCTTCATCCCGCTGGAGCGCTCGGGCGAAGTGTTCTCCTGGGATCCGCTGTAAGCCAGAAGATCGGGAAGGAGGGGAACCTCCTCCCCGAGCCCCTCCACCCTTTTCTCTGAGTCAGGGCCTGTCGCGCGGCGAATGCCGACTTACAGAAAAAGGTGAGTGGGGGGGCTTTGGAGGGAGAGAGTTCGCTCTCTCCCCCAACACCCGAGGAACGCCATGAACCGACTCCACCAGGCCCTCTTCCAGCCCCGCCGCATCGCCCTCGTCGGCGCCTCCTCGGATCGCACCCGGCTGACGGCCCGCGCCCAACTCTATCTCCGCAAGCACGGCTTCGCCGGGGACATCCTGCCGGTGCACCCGCGGGAGGCGGAGGTGCTGGGGGAGAAGGCCTATCCCAGCGTCACCGACATCCCGGGCGAGGTGGATTTCGCCTATATCCTGCTCGGCACCCAGCATGTCGAAGGCGTGGTGGATGCGGTCGCCGCCAAGGGCATCCCTGCCGCCTGCGTCCTGGCCGATGGCTTCGCCGAAGCCGGGCCGGAGGGCGCGGCGCTGCAGGCCCGGCTGCTGGCCACCGCCAAGGCCGCCGGCCTGCGCATCCTCGGGCCCAATTCCATGGGCATCATCAACCTCAATGACCGCATCGCCTGCTCGGTGAATGCGGCGCTGGAGGCGGAGTCGCTGCCGGCCGGGCGCATCGCGCTGGTCTCGCAATCCGGCTCCATGATGGGCGCCATCATGTCGCGCGGCGCGGCGCGGGGCATCGGCTTCTCCCACCTGGTCGGCACGGGCAACGAGGCGGATCTCTCCGCCGGCGAGGTCGCCGGGCTGCTGGTCGATGACCCGCAGGTGGATGCCATCCTGCTGTTCCTCGAGGCCATCCGGCAGCCGCAGCATTTCGCCGACCTCGCCCGCCGGGCGCACGCCGCCGGCAAGCCGGTCATCGCCTACAAGCTCGGCCGCTCGCCCTATGGGGCGGAGCTCGCCACCTCCCATACCGGCGCGCTCGCCGGCTCCGACGCCGCGGCGGAGGCCTTCTTCCGCGCCCATGGCATCGCCCGCGCCACCACGCTGGAAGGGCTGCTGGAGCTCCCTGCCCTGCTCGTCGGCCGCAAGCCCCTGGCCAGGCCGCACCGCGCGGTGGGCGTGATGACGACCACGGGCGGCGGCGGCGCCATGGCGGTGGATTGCCTCGGCGTCGCCGGCATCGAGTCCCGCGCGCCCGACGCGGCGGCCAGTGCGGCGCTGGATGCAGCGGGCTTCGCCCATCACGGGCGCCTGCTGGATGTCACGCTCGCCGGCACCAAGCCGGACCGCGTGGCGGCGGCGCTAAACGCCCTGCAGCAGGCGGAGGACACCGATCTGGTGCTCTCGGTCATCGGCTCCTCCGCCCAGTTCCGGCCGCAGGATTCGGTGGCGGGCATCCTGCGGGCGCGGGAGGCCGGGCTCGCCAAGCCGCTCGCCGCCTTCCTGGTGCCGCAGGCGGATCAGTCCCTGCGCCTGCTGGCGGAGGCCGGCATTCCCGCCTTCCGCACCCCGGAATCCGCCGCGGACTGCATCCGCGCCTGGTGCGACTGGCGGGCGCCCCGCGCCGAGTCCGCACCACCCGCCACCCCGCACCCCCTGCCCGCCAGGCCGGATGAGGCGGAGGCCCGCCGCCTCTTCGCCGCGCTCGGGCTCGACAGCCCCTTCGCCGTCATGTCCAGTGCGGATGAGGTGCCGGAGGGGATCGCCTACCCGGTCGCGCTGAAGATCCTCTCGCCGGACCTCGCCCATAAGACCGAGGTGGGCGGGGTGAAGCTCGGCATCCCGGATGCCGCTGCGCTGAAGACCGAGGCCGCCGCCATGCAGGCCCGCGTCGCGGAGCGCGCGCCCGGCGCCACCCTGGCCGGCTTCCTGGTGCAGCCCATGGCGAAGGGGCTGGGCGAGGCCATCCTCGGCTTCCGCCGCGACCCGGAGGTGGGGCCGGTGGTGCTGCTGGGCACCGGCGGCGTGGCGGCGGAGCTGTTCCGCGACGTCACCCTCCGCCTCGCCCCGGTCACCGTGGAAGAGGCGCAGGAGATGATCGCCGAGGTGAAGGGCCTGCAGCTCCTCGCCGGCTGGCGCGGCCTGCCGCGCGGCGATCTCGCTGCCCTCGCCCGCGCCATCGTCGCGGTGTCGCACCTCGCGGCGCGGGAGGATATCGCCGAGGCCGAGATCAACCCCTTGATGGTCCTTGGCGAAGGCAAGGGGGTGACGGTCGCCGATGCCTGGATCGTCCGGAGGTGACACCATGCCCGCCAGCATCATTCCCTGCCTGCGCTACCGCGACGCCCCAGCGGCGATCGAATTCCTGAAGCGCGCCTTCGGCTTCGCCGAGCACGCCGTCCACCGGGATGAGCAGGGCGGCATTGCCCATGCCGAGCTGGTGCTGGGCCAGGCCATGATCATGCTCGGCACCGCCAGGGAGGATACCTTCGGCGCTCTGCAGGGTGTGCCGGAGGGGAAGGTGACCCAAAGCGCCTATATCGTGGTGCCCGACCCCGACGCCCATCATGACCGCGCCGTCGCGGCCGGGGCGGAGGTGGTGCTGCCGCTGAAGACCGAGGCCTACGGCCGCGGCTATTCCTGCCGCGATCCAGAAGGACATCTCTGGCATTTCGGCTCCTACAACCCCTGGGCGGCGCCCTAGGCACCTGCCATCCTGGCCCCGCCATGCCCGATCCCGACGCCCTGATCCGCGGCCGCTACGGCATCAAGCCGGAAGCGCCCCTGCCCTTCCCACCCGCGGCCGAGGTGCCCCCGGCGCTTGCCGCCCTCCTGGACCGGCGCGTCACCCGCCGCTACGCGCCGGAGCCGGTGCCGGAGCCCCTGCTGCGCACGGTGCTGGCCGGCGCCCAATCCGCGCCGAGCAAGTCGGACCTGCAGCAATACGCCATCATCCTGATCCGGGACGCCGCGAAGATCGCCCGCATCGCCGACTGGATCGGCGGGATGGACTGGATCAAGCAGGCCCCGGTCTTCCTGCTCTTCTGCGGCGATATCCGCCGCGGTCGCCGCGTCGCCGCACTGCATGGGCGGGAGCATGCGAACGACAATGTGGACACCTTCATCAACGCCACGGCGGATGCGGCGCTCGCCCTCGGCTTCGCGGTGATGGCGGCGGAGGCGGCCGGCCTCGGCACCTGCCCGATCTCCTATGTGCGGAACCATGTAGAGAAGATCGGGCCGCTGTGCGGTTTGCCGAAGGGCGTCTTCCCGGTGGCCGGGCTGACGCTGGGCGTCCCGGCCGGGCCGCGCAACTGGCTCTCCCCGCGCCTGCCCCAGGCGCTGGTGGTGCATGACGAGACCTATGACGACAGCGGGCTGGAGGCCGCCCTGCCGGCCTATGACGGCGCCCGCCCGCCGGCGAAGCCGCGCTACCCGGAGATCCTCGGCCCGAAGCCCGAGGGCTGCGGCTGGAGCGAGAATGCCGCGCGGCAGCTTTCGGTGCCGGAGCGCTTCGGCCTGCGGAGCTGGCTGAAGTGGCAGGGCCTCTCGCTTGACTGACGACGCCCCGACCAGGCCGGAAGCCCCGACCGACGACAACCCCGGCGGCACGGCTGAGATCCGGCACGCCGCCAACCGCGCGGTGCATCCGCGCAACGCTGCCAGCCTCATCCTCTGGCGCCAGGGGGCAAAAGGCGTCGAGGTGCTCATGGGCATCCGCCATGCCCGGCACCGCTTCATGCCGAATGTCATGGTCTTCCCCGGCGGCAGGGTGGACCGGGAGGATTACCGGGCGAAGTCGCTGGACGAGCTGCCGGGTTTCACCCGCATTTGCCTGGAGCGCGCCGCGCCGCCCTCCCTGGCGCGGGCCATCGGCATCGCTGCGGCACGGGAGCTGCATGAGGAGACCGGCCTCGTGCTCGGCCGCATGGAGGGGCACACGCTGCTACCGACCCTCGGGGTCATCGACTATCTCTGCCGCGCGGTGACGCCGCCGAACCGCTTCATGCGCTTCAATGCCCGCTTCCTGATCGCCCCGGCCGAGGCGGCGCATGGCGCCATCCGCGGCTCCGGCGAGCTGGAGGAGCTGCGCTTCTTCACCATCGAGGAGACGCGCCACCACAAGGTAGCGACCATCACCGCGAAGGTCCTCGCCGAGTTCTCCGCCTGGCTGGCGGCAAGCCCGGCGGAGCGCGAGGCCCGCCAGCTCATCTGCTTCCGCGGCATGGATGGCCGCCTGCCGGAAGGCCCAGCCCGGGTCAGGAAAAGCGCCGCGGTCTGACCCTTCGGCGCTAAACTCAAGGTTTCCAAAGGCCCTTCGGCCTTTGGCGGGGGGAGTTTGAGGGGAGCAGAGCTCCCCTCAAGCGACGGAGAAGCTCTCCCCCTGGGTCCGCCTGACCCTTCCCTCCTGCTCCAGCTTCAGCAGGTGGCTCAGCAGGCTGCGCCCCGCCGGCCGTACCAGCCGCGGATCCAGCGGCCCGTACACCGGCGCCACCAGCTCATCCGCCGTCGCCTCGCCGGCCTTGGCCAGCGCCGCCACCACCTTGGCCTCCCGCTCCTCCCGATGCGCGTGCAGCGCCTTGAGGAAGGGCTTCGGGTCGGTGATTGCCGGCCCGTGCCCGGGCAGCAGCAGCGAATCCTCGCGGGCCATCACCCGCTCCAGGCTACGCATGTAATCCGCCATGTCGCCATCCGGCGGGCTGACCACGCTGGTGGACCAGCTCATCACATGGTCGGCGCTGAACAGCACGCCATTGCCGTCCATGGCGAAGCAGAGGTGGTTGGCGCAATGCCCCGGCGTGTGCAGCGCCGTCAGCCGCCAGCCCTCGCCCTCGATCGCCTCGCCATCCGCCACGCGGTGGCCGGGGACGAAGCCATGGTCGCCGCCCTCGCCCCCCGCCTCGGGCGGCGTCACATGCGGGCCGAAGCCCCAGGTGCCGGCCCCGGTCGCCGCCACCAGCGCGCGGGCGCCGGGGGAGTGGTCCCGATGGGTGTGGCTGACGATGACATGGGTGATGGTCTCGCCCTGCGTCGCCGCCAGCAGCGCCGCCAAATGCGCGTCATCCTCGGGGCCGGGGTCCAGTACCGCCACCTTGCCGCGGCCGATGATGTAGCTGTTGGTGCCGCGGAAGGTGAAGGCGGAGGGGTTGTTGCACACCACCCGCCGCACGCCGGGGACGATCTCCTCCACGGCGCCATGCGCCAGGGGGTCGTTCCGATAGAAGGGAATGCTCAAGGTTCCGTTTCCTCCGCCTGCTTCGCGCGCCGCCGCACCATTTCGCGGTGCAGGATGTAAAGCCCCGCCGCCACGATCAGCAGCGAGCCACCGATCATCGCCAGATCCGGTACATCCGCGAACACCACCCAGCCGAGCAGCATGGACCAGAGCAGGCCGGAATAGGAATAGGGCGCCACCGCCGAGACCTGGGCGCTGGCATAGGCCTCGGTCAGCAGCCATTGCGCGGTGCCGCCGACCACCCCCACCAGCACCAGCAGACCCAGCTCCTCCCCACTCGGCGTCACCCAGACGAAGGGCAGCAGCACCAGGGAGAAGGCGCTCATCAGCAGGGATTGCCAGAGGGTGATGGTGGTGGAGCTCTCGGTGGCGGAGAGCTGCCGCACCAGCAGCGTCGTCAGCGCGGAGAACATGCCGCCCGCGACCGCCACGCCGATGCCGAGCGCGGCGCCGCCGGCGAAGCCATCCCCCCGCCCGGCGGCGATGACCAGCACGCCGAGGAAGCCGACCACCACCGCCGACCAGCGATGGATCCGCACCACCTCGCCGAGGAAGGGGATGGCGAGGATGGTGACGAACATGGGCTGGGTGTAGTTCAGCGCCGTCTGCTCCGCGATCGGCAGCAGGCCGAGGGAAAAGAAGCCGCAGGCCTGGGCCGCGGTGCCGCTGGCCGCCCGCATCGCATGGCCGCCGAGACGCTTGGTGCGCAAGGTCGCCAGCCCTGCCCCGCGCAGCGCGATCAGCGCCACCACCGGCAAGGCGAAGGCGCTGCGGAAGAACATCAGCTCCACCAGCGGGATGGCGTCCGAGAGGTGCTTCACCACCGCGGACATGCAGGTGAAGAGGGCATGGGCAGCGAGCATGCAGAGCGCGCCGCGGCGGATGTCATGGCGCAGCGGCATCAGCCGGCCTCCGCCGTTCGCACCGCCGCCGGCCGCTCCGAGTCCGTGCCTTCTGCCTCGCCGGCCTGCCGCCGCGCCCGTTCCTCGGCCCGCCGCACCCTCTCCCGGTGCACGTTGTAGAGCCCAGCGCCGATGACCACCGCAGCGCCGCCCAGCGTGGTCCAGGCCGGCACCTCGCCCCAGAGGAGGTAGCCGAGCCCGATGCCCCAGAGCAGCGGCGTGTATTCGAAGGGCGCGATGGCCGAGATCGGCGCCAGGGCGAAGCCGCGGGCGAAGAGCATCTGCGCGACGGCGTTGCAGAAGCCGAAGATCAGCAGCGCCGCCATGCCTACCAGGCTGGGCAGCAGCGGCGGCGGGCCGGAGGGCGGCCAGAACGCCTCGAAGGGCAGGAAGAGCAGGCCAGCCGGCACGTGCGCCAGCAGCAACCAGAAGGCCATGGCATGCGGACCATCCGTCTGCGTCAGCACCCTGGTCCAGATGCGGGTCAGCGCCATGGCCACCGTTGCCACCAGCAGCATGGCGGATTCCCAGCGCCACAGCTCGCCGCCGGGCTGCAGCATGAAGAGCACGCCGCAGAAGCCGATGATCGTGCTGGTCCAGCGCCGCCATCCAACTTTCTCCCCGAGCAGCGGGATGGCCATCAGCGTCATGATCAGCGGCGAGGCGGCGGCGACTGCGTAGCTATCCGCCAGCGAGACGCCGAGCACCCAGGCGCAGTACCAGGTGATGGAAATGGCGCAGTGCAGCGCGCTGCGGATGGCGAGCAGCCGCCGGTTCACCGGCACCAGCCCGCGGCCGCGCGCCATGAGAAAGACCAGCAGGGCGCCGATCGCCCCGCGCCAGGCCAGCGCCGCGGCCGGCCCTACCTCCGGCAGCACCCATTTGACTGCGGCATCGGCGGCGGAAATGACGCCATAGCCGAGCGCCACCTGCGCCAAGCCGCGAACCGCCTCCTCCCCCGTCGGCGCCGCGCTGTAGCCCGGCTGGCCGGTTCTGGCCCCGCCCGGTGCGCGGGGCATCAGCGGCATCCGCCGGGCATGTAGTTGTTCATCGGTCCTCGCGTCGGAACGGCAGGTGGCCATCCGGCTCCGCCACCGGACGGTAGCGGAGCCGGGCGGCAAACAGCGGATGGCGGGCGAATGGGTTGAGTGCATGGGAGGGCGGCAGGGCACTGCGATGACCAGGTCGATCGGGTAGAAGGCCAGCCATATTGAGGGCTCTGCCCCCAAGCCCCCGCCAGGGCCAGGGCCTGGCCCCGGACCCCGGTCCGAGTCCGGCACCCGTAATGTGGAGCCGGGGAGCTGGGCCGGGAACACAGCCGGCGCGCCGCGCCACCGGCGGCCGGGACAACACTGGCCACCACCTCGCCGGCGAGGGGCGCGGCGGCACTCGGCGCCGAAAGGGTCTCGCTGCGGCTCGGCATGGCGGCGGCTCCTTCCCCCGCCGCGGGCCTGCTTGCAACCCGATTGCGGCCGATACGCGGCCCCTTTCGCCTTGTTTCCGCCAGCCCCGGCAGGCATGAACCGCGGCGTGGAACCCGCGGAATATCAATTGATGGACGCGGCCGAGGACGGGATGTGGTGGTACCGCAGCCTGCACGGCCAGGTCCTGGACACGCTGGCGGCCGTAGGCCCGCCGCGGGGCTGGCTGCTGGATGCCGGCTGCGGCACCGGCGGCTTCCTGGCCCGACTGACCGCCGCCCGGCCCGGGCAGCCCGCCCTGGGGCTGGAATACTTCCCCGCCGCCGCCGCCCGCGCTGCCGCCAAGTCCGGCGCGCCGGTCGCTACCGGCTCGGTCAACGCCCTGCCCTTCGCCGATGCCAGCATCGCCACCCTGGTGAGCCTCGACGTGCTCTGCCACGCCGCCGTGGACCCTGCCCGGGCGCTGGCCGAATTCCGCCGCGTCCTGGCCCCGGGCGGGCGGCTGGTGCTGAACCTGCCGGCCTTCGCCTGGCTGCATTCGGCGCATGACCTGCGGGTGCACAATGCCCGCCGCTACACCGCCGCCGAGGCCCGGGCGATGCTGGAGGCGGCCGGCTTCACCGCCATCCGCAGCCATTACTGGAACGCCCTGCTGCTGCCGCTGATGGTGCTGCAGCGGAAGGTCCTGGCCCGCGCGCCGAACCATGGCTCGGATGTCGCCCCCTTTCCGCCATGGCTGGATCGTATGCTGCTGGCCGTGACGGGGCTGGAACGCCGCCTGCAACGCCTCGGCCTGCGCTTCCCCGCCGGCGGCTCCATCCTGCTGACCGCCACGCCTGGCCCGGCCATGCCCAAGGCAAGCGCCGCCCGGCCTGCCCGCGAACCGGCCGCAACCACACCCTGAGGACCCTGTGAGGACCCCGATGGCCCCCTTGCCCACCGACCACCCCGTCGGCCTTTCCATCGTGGTGCCGGTCTATCGCGGCGCCGCCACGGTCGGGAAGCTGGTCGCCGCCCTCTCGGAGCTTCGCCCCGCCGGCGGCCTGGAGATCGTACTGGTGAACGATGGCAGTCCGGACAATTCCGGCGATGTCTGCCGGGAGCTGGCGGCGACCGCCACCGTCCCCCTCACCTATCTGGAGCACGCCCGGAATTTCGGCGAGCACAACGCGGTCATGACCGGGCTGCGGCATGCCCGCGGCGCCTATGTCATCACCATGGATGACGACCTCCAGAACCCGCCGGAGGAGGTCATCAAGCTGTATGACCATGCCCGGCTGGGCGGCTGGGACGTGGTCTATACCCGCTATGCCGAGAAGAAGCACGAGGGCTGGCGCAACCTCGGCAGCCGCTTCGCCAATGGCGTGGCGGACCAGCTGCTGGACAAGCCGAAGGGGCTCTACCTCTCCTCCTTCCGCTGCATGAGCGCGCTGGTGGTCAAGAACATCACGAATTACCGCGGCCCCTACCCCTATGTGGACGGGCTGATCATGCAGGTGACGCAGCGCATCGACAGCATCGAGGTGCTGCACCTGGCGCGCATGGAGGGCCGCAGCAACTACACGCTGAAGCGGCTGGTGCTGCTCTGGCTGAACCTCGCCACCAATTTCTCCGTCCTGCCGCTGCGGCTGGCCATCATCGCCGGCGTTGCCATGGGCATCCTTGGCGTCTTCGGCGCGCTGATCGTGGTGGCGGAAGCGCTGACCAGCGGCACGCCCTCCGGCTGGGCCTCGCTGATGACCACCACCCTGCTGCTGGCCGGCGTGCAGTTCCTCATCCTCGGCGTGCTCGGCGAATATGTCGGCCGCGCCTTCCTCTCGGCCAATGGCAAGCCCCAGGGCGTGGTGCGGGAGGCGATCCTGGCGCATGAGCCGGCGCCCCAGGCGAGGCGGCAGGCGGAGGATGCGCTGCGGTGACGTTCCACTGGCTGTCGCTCGCCGCGGCGATCTGTACCTCGCTCGGCGGGCAGGTGCTGCTGAAGGCAGGGGCGATCGGGGAAGGCGGCTTCCTCACCCAACTCTTCCGCCCCACCACCATCATCGGCCTTGCCGCCTATGGCGGGGCGGCGCTGCTCTACATCATCGCGCTGCGCAAGATCCCGATGAGCATCGCCCTGCCCTGTACCGCGGCCAGCTACGTGGCGGTGGCGCTGATCGGGCATTTCGCCTTCGGGGAGGCGCTGTCGCCGCAGAAGCTGGCGGCGATCGGGCTGATCTGCGGCGGGGTGTTGCTGCTGGCGACGGCGTAAGCATTGGGGGCGCTGCCCCAAGCCCCGCCGGGGCCAGGACCTGGCCCCGGACCCCGGTCTGAGTCAGCAGGTTGAACCAGCAAACTCACACCGGGGTTTGGGGGTGGTCCATCCCCGGCGGGGGCATGGGGGGCAGAGCCCCATTCTTTTACCCCCCGAAGCGCGGCGCCCGCCGCCCCAGGAAGGCGGCCACGCCCTCGGTGAAATCCGGGGTCCGCGCACAGGCGAGGAAGGCCTCCCGCTCCGCCGCCAGCTGGCCGTGCAGATCCCGCCCGGCCGCGCCGCGCAGCAGGGCCTTCACCTGCCCCTGCGCCTCCCTCGGTCCGGCGGCGAGCTGCCGCGCCAGCTTCTCCGTCTCCGCCGCCAGCGCCGCCCCCGGCACCACCCGGTTCACCAGGCCCAGCGCCTGCGCCTCCGCCGCCGTCAGGCTCTCCCCCAGCAGCGCGATCCCCATGGCCCGCTGCAGCCCCAGCAGCCGCGCCAGCGCATAGGTGCCGCCGCAATCCGGCACGGTGCCGAGCCGGCCATAGGCCAGGGTGAAGCGCGCCTCCTCCGCCGCGATGCAGAGATCGGCGCCGAGGGCGATGCTCATCCCCGCCCCGGCCGCCGCGCCCTGCACGCTGGCGAGCACCGGCACCGGGAGGGCGCCGAGCGCCTCCACCGCCTCATGCATCGGGTCGAGGATGGCGGTGATCCGCCCCTCCTTCCCCTCCCCCTGGAAGGCGGTGACATCGCCGCCGGCCATGAAGGCGCGGCCCTCCCCGGCCAGCACCACGCAGCGCAGGCCGGGATCGGCGCCGAGGCCCGCCACGGCGTCGCGCATCGCCTCGGCCAGGGCCTGGTCGATGGCGTTCAGCCGGTCCGGCCGGTTGAAGCGCAACCAGGTGACGCCGCCTTCGGAGGTGACAAGCAGGGGTGTGGTCATGGCTCTGCTCCTCCTGGCCGGCCTGGGCCGGCGCCGCACCGCCTCACGCCGTCTGCGCCTTGCCCCGCGCGATCGCCGAGGCCAGCCCCGCGGCCCGGGTCCGGGCGAATTCCTCCGTCACATGGGAGAGCTGGTGCGTGTCGAAATGCGCCTGGATGGCGTTGCGGAAGCCCTGGATGTCGGCGGTCCGGTTCAGGCTGCGCTTGGTCAGCTTCAGGGCGAAGGGCGGCGCGGCGGCGATCTCCTCGGCCAGCGCCATGGTGGCGGCCTCGAGCTCCGCCCGCGGCACCACCCGGTTCACCATGCCGAGCTGCTTCGCCTCGGCCGCCCCCATGCGGCGCCCCGTATAGAGGAACTCCTTCGCCGTCCGGAGGCCCATGACCCAGGGGTGCAGCAGCACCTCCACTGCGGAGGCGGCGAGCGTCCGGCAGACCGGATCGGCGAAGAAGGCGTCGTCCGAGGCGACGATCAGGTCGCACATATTCGCCACCATGAAGCCGCCCGCGATGCAGGCGCCCTGCACCATGGCGATGGTCGGCTTGGGAAAGTCCCAGATGCGCAGGGAATAGTCGAGGTAGCGCTTCTCCTCATAGGCCCAGCGCTGCTCCACGCTGAAGCCCTGGCGCTTCTCCTGCCCCTCCTTCAGATCGTGGCCGGCGGAGAAATGCGCGCCGCGGCCGCCGATGATGACGACGCGCACGCCGTCATCCGCCGCCGCTTCGGCCAGCGCCGCGTCGAGCTCGTCGAGCAGGGTGCTGCTCTCGGCGTTCCGCATCTCCGGGCGGTCATGCAGGATGGTGGTGACGGCGCCGGCGCGCTCGATCGCGATCTGGGTATAGGCCATGCTTGGGTCCTCCGGCCCCGATGGTCGGGCGCCGGCCCTGCCCTGGTCAAGCCGCCTTCCCGTTGCGCCGGGCGAGCGGCCCGGCTTCCCCCCACGCCTCAGCACAGAGGGCCATGCGCGACGCGCATCGAAAAGCGCCCTCCGCGGCCCTCAAGAAGCCGCGCAGCGGCCTCATGGGGATCTCACTCCGCCGCCACCCGATCGGGCGGCGTGAAGGCCCTGATCGGCGGCAGGTTGGCGGTGAAACGCGTCACCTCCACCACCGTGATCTGGCCGGTGCAGCCCTGGGCAAGGCGGGAGGTGCCGGCATCCCGCGTCAGCACATTCGGGTTGCCATGGACGCAGAGCGGCTTCTCCTCCGCCGGATCCTCAGGGTCGTACCAGGCGCCGGTCGGCAACTGCACCACGCCCGGGCGGACCGCCTCCGTTACCTCGGCGGTGGCGAGGCAGGCGCCGCGGCCATTCTCCAGCCGAACCACATCGCCATCCGCGATGCCGCGCGGCGCCGCATCCAGCGGGTGGATGCGCATCACCTCCCGGCCCCGCCGCTTTTTCTCCGCGCTGTGGCCGCCGAAATCGAATTGGCTGTGCAGCCGCGTCGCCGGCTGATTGGCGATGAGGTGCAGCGGCGCCTTGCCCTCCGGCACCTCCTGTGGCGGCAGCCAGGCGGGGTGGCCGGGGCAGTCGGCGTAGCCGAAGCCGGCGATGGTCTCGCAGAAGATTTCTATGCGTCCCGAGCGGGTCGGGAGGGGGGCACCCTCCGGGTCTTCCCGGAACGCGCGAAGGATCCCGCCATCATCCTCCGCCTGGGGCAGGGTGATCTCACCCGCCTCCCAGAAGCTCTCGAAATCCGGCGCCGGCAGGCCCTTCGCCAGCAAATCCGCCTGGGTCTTGCCGTAGAGGTGGCGCAGCCACTCCCGGGCGCTACGACCCTCGGTGAACTCGGCCTCCTTGCCCAGCCGCGCCGCGAGCGCGGTGAAGATGGCGTAGTCGTCCCGCGCCTCGCCATGGGGTTCCACCAGCTTGTGCATGGCGACCATCAGCGGGTCGGTCTGGCTGCTGCCGATATCCTCGCGCTCCAGCGTCATGGTCACCGGCAGGACGATGTCGGCGTGGCGCGCCGTCGCGGTCCAGCCGATCTCATGCACCACCAGCGTCTCCACCTGGCGGAAGGCGCGGCGCAGGCGGTTGAGGTCCTGGTGGTGGTGGAAGGGGTTGCCGCCGGCCCAATAGACCAGCTTCGGCGCCGGGTAGCGGCGCTTTTCGCCATTGTATTCGTATTCGCCGCCCGGGTTCAGCAGCATGTCGGCGATGCGGGCGACGGGGATGAACTCACCGCAGCGGTTCCGCCCCTGCGGCAGCGCCGCCGGGGAGACGGCATTCTGCCGCCGCCCGGTATGCGCCAGCGCGCCGAGCGCATAGGCATAGCCGCCACCCGGCAGGCCGATCTGCCCCAGCATCGCCGCGAGCACGAGGCCCATCCAGACCGGCTGCTCGCCATGCTCGGCGCGCTGCAGGGAATGGGCGACGGTGATCAGGCTGCGCTTGCCCGGCAGGCGCCGCGCCAGGGCGGTGATGGCCTCGGCCGGAATGCCGGTGATGGGCGCCGCCCAGGCCGCATCCTTCGGCTGGCCATCGCTGCGGCCCAGCAGATAGCCCTCGAACCTCTCCCACCCCACCGTGTAGCGGGCGAGGAAGGCGCGGTCATGCAGCCCCTCGGTGGCCAGGGTATGGGCCAGGGCCAGCATCAGCGCCGTGTCGGTGTTGGGGATGATGGAGAGCCACTCCGCCCTCGCCTCCTCGGGCAGATCGTCCCGCAGCGGGCCGACCAGGATGAACTCGCAGCCCCGCTCCGCCGCTGCCTGCATCGCGCCGCGCTCGATATGCCGGCTGATGCCGCCGCCCGCCACCATGCTGTTCTTCAGCGCCATGCCGCCGAAGGCCAGCACGATCTCGGAATGCGCCGCCACCGCCTCCCAGCTCACATTGCGGCGGCTGATATCCTCGGTCGGGCCGACGATATGCGGCAGCACCACGTTGGAGGCGCCGGCCGAGTAGGAATTCACGCTGCGCACATAGCCGCCCAGGGTGAAGTTCAGGAAGCGGTGCACCTGGCTCTGGGCATGGTGGAAGCGCCCGGCAGAGGACCAGCCATAGGAGCCGCCGAAGATCCCGGCCGGGCCATGGGCCTCCGTCACCCGCTTCAGCTCGGCCGCCAGCAGGTCGAGCGCGCGGTCCCAGGAGACGGGGACGTACTCATCCCGCCCGCGGCGGTCATCGGCGCCCGGGCCGCGCTCCAGCCAGCCGCGGCGGACCATCGGCCGGGCGATCCGCGCCTCATGCCGCAGCGCCTTCGGGAAATTCTGCAGGATCAGGTTCGGATCCGGGTCGCCGGGATGCGGCCGCACCACCAGCTCCCCCTCCTGCCAGCCGGCGGAGAAGACGCCCCAATGGGCGCTGTGGGTGCGGAAGCCGGTCTCGGGCATGCTGGGGTCTCCTCGGCGCGTCGGGACAGCCTGCCCAAGCCAGGGCGGTCCTGGCAAGCTGCCGTAGCGGGTAGCGCCAAGCTCCAGCCCGGGCGTGGCCGCGATGGGTTCAATCTGGCCGCCGGCGAGAAGATGGTCACTCGGATCAAGCCGCGCCGCTCGGACACGATGATGCTGGCGAGGGAGGCGGGATCGCAGCCCTGCACCACCGCGGTCGGCACCCGCTTTAGGCCTCCCGCAAATGCGGATGGAGCATCGGGACGGCACCAGGCAACGCTGCCTACCCGAAAGAGTAGCGGCGGGTCAACGCGCGCCGATGGCGGGGTGGCACGCGAGGCACGACGCGCCGCCGAAGATGCGACGCGCAATCACCGCCCCATTAACCGGAACGCAAACAAGGCCGGGTAAGCCAGGGATGCGATGGGCCGGCAAGAATTTGCCAAGCCTTCACGGCTGCCCCGCCTGGCCAGGACGTGCCGGGCCCGTGTGATCGGTGAACCCCGAACGGTGGGAACAGGCAATGCCGGCCATTTCGCTGCTGACGACGACCCAGATCGCCGCGCTGACGACGACCTCGATCGCGGCCCTGACGACGTCGCAGATTGCTGCCATGGCGACGAGCCAGATCGCGGCCCTGACGACGACGCAGGTGGCCGCACTCGCCTCGACGCAACTGGCGGCGATGACCACCACCGAGGTCGCGGCAATCGAGACGACCGACCTGGTGGTGCTCGGTACCGCCCAGCTCCGCGGCCTCACCTCGGCGCAGACCGCGGCGCTGACCACCACCCAGGTGGCGGCGCTCACCACCA
>NZ_JAMZIK010000290.1 GCF_024178315.1 Siccirubricoccus soli
GCGGCAGGCGGAGCGGCAGGGCGCGAGGCCGGGGCGGCGCGGGGCGCGGTGGCGGCAGCCCTGGCCTGGGCGGGGGAGGCGGGGGCTGGCGACGGGGCAGCCCTGACCTCCTCCACCGCCGGCGGCGCGGCGCCCTCCGGGTTCAGCGCATCCACCACCAGGCGGTTGCCAATCCGGAACACCCGGGCCCGGGCGCCAGGCTTCAGCGCGATCGCGATCCCCCCCTCCGCCGGCGTCACCGCCAGCATGTTGCGCGGCGGACGGCGGGCGCCGGCCAGATCCACCGCGGCGCCGGCGGGGAAGCGCAGCACCAGCCGGTCACCCTGCTGCTCCACGGTGAAGGCGGGCGGGGCGGGCCAGTCGAAGACCAGCCTGCCATGGGTCGGATGGTCGCCGACGCGCACCGGGACGCGATCCTGCGCCAGGGCAGGCAGGGAGCCGAGAAGGAGAAGCGCGCCGAGCAGCGCCCCCCAGCCCCTGCCCCGAGCCCGCGCCATCCTGGCGGCCGGCCGGAGCTGCATCAGTCGAAGCTCGCCAGCAATCGGTCGATCTCCTCCTGCGAGGTACCGCCGCCCGGGAGCTGCGGACCATTGGCCAGTTTCTGCCCTTCCGTAAGTCCGGCGCTCTCCGCCTGTTCCGCCGCCGGCGCCGCGCCCTCCCCGCTGCGGCCGAAGGCCTGGGTGACGGCGGCGACGCGCTTCTCGATCGCCTTCAGCGCCGAGACCACCTTGCCGATGCGCTGGCCGGTGATGTCCTGGAAGCTGCAGGCCTCATAGATCCGGGTGACGGCGGCGCCGACCACCTCCGCCGCCTCGCCAGAGAGGCTCGGCTGCAGCGCCTCCAGCTTCTCGCAGGAATCGAGGATCTCGTTGGTCGCCGCTGCGGTGTGCTCCACCACCGCGTCCAGCTCGTCGGTCGCGGTCGGGATATGGCTGTGGTTGATGTCGTCCACGCGGAGCGCCGCGATTTCCGACTTCGCCCGCGCCACCTCCCGCCCCAGCCCTTCGAGCTCGGCCAGCAGCGCGGTTTCGGTGACCGTGAGGTCGCCGGAGAGGGTACCGAGCACGGCGCGCACCGCCTGCTCAATCCGGTCCGGTGCGGTGTCGCCGTCAGGCATGCGCCATCACCTTCTCGATCTTCTCGCGCAGGGTTTCCGCATTGAAGGGCTTCACGATGTAGTTGGAGACGCCGGCGGCCTTGGCGGCGACCACATTCTCCGTCTTGCTCTCGGCGGTGATCATGATGAAGGGCGTGTCCTTCAGGCGGCCATCGGCGCGGACCTCCTTCAGCAGGTCGAGCCCGGTCATCGGCTGCATGTTCCAGTCGCTGATCACCAGGCCGAAATGCCCGGCCCGCAGCTTGGCCAGCGCCTCCTGCCCGTCCGTCGCCTCCTCCACATTGTTGAAGTCGAGCTGCTTCAGCAGGTTGCGGATGATGCGCAGCATGGTCTTGTAGTCGTCCACGATCAGCACGTTGGTGTTCTTGTCGATCGCCATACGAGATCTCCTTCGTCGCAGTCTGCGGGTCAGTTCGCCGGCCTGGCGCGGTGGCGGGCGAGCTCGGTGGTCAGCAGCCGGGCCCGGTCCGGCTTCATGGCGCCGAGGATCGGCGCCGCCTTCGCCTCCCGCATCCGGTCCACCAGCGGGACCAGCACGGCGAGGTCCAGTTCGTCGAAGATTGCCGCCGCGTCGCGCGGCCGCATGCCCTCGTAGAGCTTCACCATCTGCCGCCAGCCCGCCTCCTCGCGCTCGCCATTGCTGCGGTCCGCGGCCGCGATCCGCTGCTGCAGCGCGGTCAGCTCCTCGACGCGCTGGGCGAGGCGGCGCTCGGCGGCAGCCAGCACCATCTCCCGCGACTGGATCGCCTGCTCCCGCGCCTCGATCTCGGTGCGGCGGGCGCGCAGCCCTTCCAGCAGGGCGCGCTCGGCGCGCTGCTCCGGCGTCGGCTCCGGCGGCGGAGCGGGTACCGCAACGGGCGGCGGCGCGGCAGGCTGGGGGCGCGGCAGCGGGGCCGGGCTGCTGGCCCGC
>NZ_JAMZIK010000291.1 GCF_024178315.1 Siccirubricoccus soli
CCTTGCCACCTATCAGGAGGCGCAGCGGGAGGCGGAGCGGCAGGACGCGCTGGAGGCGGAGCTTGCCCGGCTGGAGGAGGAGCGTGGCCGCCGCCGCCTCGCCTGCCCCCTGCCAGTGGAGCAGCCGCCCCCGCCCGAACCACCGCCACCCCCGCCGCCGCAGCGCCGGGCCGAGACGCCGCCGCCACCCCCACCGCCCCGGCGGGAGGAGCCGCCGCGCCCGCCGCCTGGTCCCCCGCCAGGGACCCAGCCCTGCGACGTGGAGACGCGCTCCGGCGGCTATGGCGTGACGCGCACCCGGCATTTCCTCGGCCCCACGCCGGGGCTGGCGGTGCTGGACTACGATATGCGGCTGGAGCCGGACCGGCTGGAGGTGTTCTATCAGGGCCGGCCGATCTCTGGCACGGGCGGCTTCGTCAGCTTCCGCGGGCGGCTGCAATTCCCCTGGCGGCCCCAGGGCAACGACCATGTGGTGGAGGTGGTGGTCACCGGCCCCTCTGCCAGCACCCAGTGGCGCTACCGGCTGAACTGCCCCATCCGCTAAATCCCCGTGACGTCGCTTCGCGCCGTCACGGGGGTCCCGGAGTCGCTGTGCTGTTGGCGCCTCGCACAGCCTGCCGCGGCCAAGCCGCGGCAGGACAGCCGGCTGCGCCGGGGCGCTTGGCGCCCTGCGTCCGGGACGCGGCGCGGTGAGCGGGGCTCCGCTCCTCCTCGACCGGCGCCGGGCGGCGGCGCTGCGGCCGCTGCTGCCGGCGCGCCCGCCGGCCGAATGGCATGCGGCGCTCACTGCGGAAATCGCGGCGGGGCTGGGTCCTGCCCATGCCGCGCTGCTGGCAGCGCCGGTGCAGGAGGGGGAAGAGATCGCCTGGACCGCCCCCGGCGCGCGCAGCAGGGGTTTCAGCGCTCTCTCCGCCGCCGATCGCCGCGCGCTGACCGAGGCGCTGGGGGCCATCCTCTCGGATATCCGACGCCTGGGGGAAAGCGGCGCGGCGCCAGCGGTCGCCGCGTCCTGGCCGGCGTTGCGGGAGGTGCCGGACCTCGACTCCATCCACGCCGTAGATGGCCGCCCGGTGCTGACCGCCTGGGCGCATATCGGCGCGCGAGCGGAGCGGCCACCGGGCCTGCTCGCCCGCTTCGATGACGGCCGCGCCTGGCAGGCCCCGCCGCGCTTTCCCTGGCGGCGCTGGGGGCTGGCCGGCGGGGCGCTGGCGGCCGGCGCCCTGGCCGCCGGGCTGCTGCTGCCGGTGGTCGGCGCCGCGCTGGTGCCGGCGGAAACCCCGCAATGCCGCATCGATCCCGCCAGCCTCGGCCTCTTCCGGGAGGCGCAGCGGGAGGGCGGGCGGCAGGACGCGCTGGAAGCCGAGCTCGCCCGGCTGGAGGAGGAGCGCGGCCGGCGCCGCATCGCCTGCCCCCTGCCCACCGCCCCGCCCCCGCCCGAGCCGCCACCGCAGCGCCAGGCCGAGGCC
>NZ_JAMZIK010000292.1 GCF_024178315.1 Siccirubricoccus soli
GGCGGCGGCGCGGCGCGCGGCGCCGGCACCGCGCCGCCCAGGTTGAGCGCCCGGCGATAGCCCGCCTCCGCCGAATCATCACCGCCGCGCTGGCCCGGCGTGCCGTACCAGCCCGGCGGGTGGCGCGGCCCAGGCACGGTGCCCTCGATCTGCGAGGCCGGCAGGGCGGCAGCGGCGGGCGGGGCGGGACCGAGGCGGCCGAAGCCGTCCAGCGTCTCCAGCGGCGCCAGCGGCGCATCGCCCTCCGCCCCCTGAATGCCGGCCGAGAGCGCCACGATCCGCCGCAGCATCTGCACGAAGAGGCCGGAGAGCGGCAGGTTCGACCATTCCGCATTGGCGGTGACGTGGAACAGCACGATGCGCCCGGCGCCGCGGCTCTCCGCCGTGACCAGCGGCGTACCATCCTGCAGCCGCGCCCAGATCCGCTCGGTGAGCCGGGGCGACGGCTCGGCGAGCACCTGGCGTTCCACCGTCACCTCCTCCGGCACCGGCAGACCCGCAAAGGGCGAGCCTTCCGGGAAACCCGCCAGGCGCTGCGGCTGTTCCCAGGAGAGCGCGCCGCCGAGCTGACGTTCCGCCCGCAGCGCCACCGGCAGCAGCGGGTCCGGGTTCTCCGCCAGCCGCGGCCCGGCGAAGCGCAGCAGGGTGCCGCCCTGCTCCACCCAGCGGGTCAGCGCGGCGCGCTCCGCCCCCTCCGGCACCAGCCGGTCGGCCAGGGCCAGCACGGCGATCGGGCGGGCGAGGAGCTGCTCCAGCGGCCCGCGGCGGATCTCGACATAGGGGCCGAGGGCGCGGTCGAGGTAGAACAGGTCGCCGATCAGCGGCGCATCGGCGCTTTCCTCCTGCGCCGGCAGCAGGCCGACGGGGCGGCGGCGAAAGCGCTCATCCAGCAGCACCACGGTGCCGGCGCCGGTCGCGCCCTCGATCTCGAGGCGCACCACCTGGTTGCGCAGCTCCACCGGCAGGTCGAGCGCCGCCTCCCCGCTGCCCGCCCCGGCCGCGATCGGCACGGCGGCGCGGGCGATGGCGCGGCCATCCGCGGTGCGGGCCAGCACCCCCGCCTCGGTGGCGGAGGGCAGCGGCACCTGCTGCACGGTCAGGCGCAACCGGTCGGCCTCCGCCGCCGGGGGCGGTAGCAGCCGGTGCGGCGCCGCTTCCGCCAGGGCGACCGTCAGCGGCCCGGCGGCCGCCAGCGCCTCGGCCAGCCTGCCCGCCTCCGGCGCATGCTCGACGCCATCCGAGAGCAGCAGCGGCGCCAGCGGCCCGGGATTGGCGGCGCGCCAAGCGGCGAAGGCGGAAAGCGCCGCCTCCCGGTCCGGCGCCCAGGGCTTCGGCCGCAGCGCCGCCAGCCGGGCGCGCAGATCCTCGGCCGGCATCGGGCCGAGGACGCGCGGCGGCTCGCCGGT
>NZ_JAMZIK010000293.1 GCF_024178315.1 Siccirubricoccus soli
CAGGCGGCGGAGGCGGCCCTCGCCCTGCTGGCCGGTGCGGTGCCGGGCGCCGTCGCCCCGGCCGTCGCCGCGCCCGCCCTGCTGCTCCGCGCCCATGCCCGCCAGGCCTGCGGCCGGCTGGACCAGGCAATCGACGATGCCGCCGCGGCGGTGATGGCGGTGCCGGCCGACCCCGGCGCCAAGCTCGCCCTCGGCAACATCCTCGCCGAGCGCGGCCGCTTCGACGAGGCGATCTTCTTCCTCGGCGAGGCCTTCCGGGCCCGGCCGGAGGATGCGCTGATCCAGCTCCGCCTCGGCCAGGCCTTCATGCTGGCGAAGAAGCATGAGGCGGCGGCGGAGATCCTCGCCCATTGCGTCGCCCGCCACCCGGACCTGCCCGGCGCCGCGGCGCTGGAGGCGCAGAACCGGCTGGTCGCGGGCGATGCCGTCGGCGCCGCCGCCCTGGCCCGCGCGGCGCTCGCCCGCGGCCTGACGGAAGCCGCGCTGCACAGCGTCCTCGCCCATGCGCTGATCGCCGAGGCGGATACCGAAGGCGCCGCCCGGCACCTGACCGCGGCGGCCCGGCTGGCGCCGGAGAATCCCTACCTCGCCCATCTGGCCGCGGCGCTCGGCGGGGAGGCGGCGGTGGCCCCCGAACGCGCCGCGGATGACTATGTCCGCACCCTCTTCGACGGCTACGCCCCGCGCTTCGAGGCCTCGCTGATCCAGCTCGGCTATCGTGTGCCGGGGCTGATGCGCCACCAGGTGGAAACCCTGCTGCCGGAGGTTGCGGCCGGCACCGCCCGGCTCGGCCCGGTGCTGGATCTCGGCTGCGGCACCGGCCTCATCGGCGTCGCGCTCTGCGACCTGCTGCACGGCCCGCTCACCGGCATCGACCTTTCCCGCCGGATGCTGGAGCAGGCCGCCGCCAAGGGCATCTATGCGCGGCTCGAGGAGGCGGAGGCGACCGCCGCCCTCCACGGCCCCCTGGCCCTGCCGCCCCAGGCGCTGATCACCGCCGCCGACCTGTTCTGCTATTTCGGCAGGCTGGAAGCCCTGCTCGCCGGCTGCCGCGCCCGCCTGGCGCCGGAGGGGCTGCTGCTCTT
This sequence comes from Siccirubricoccus soli, assembly GCF_024178315.1. Classification (GTDB taxonomy): domain Bacteria; phylum Pseudomonadota; class Alphaproteobacteria; order Acetobacterales; family Acetobacteraceae; genus Siccirubricoccus; species Siccirubricoccus soli. Next base: position 1,086 of record NZ_JAMZIK010000293.1, read on the forward strand.
CAGCGTGGAGGCGGCGCCGCCCGGTGCGCGGTGGCAGCTCGGCGCCAATGGCCGTTTCCGCCACGCGCCGGACTACGTCGCCGCCGCCCTCGCCGCCTGCGGGCTGGAAGCGGTGGAATGGCGGGAGGAGCCGCTGCGGCGCGAGGCGGACGGGGTGGTGGATGGCCTGCTGGTGGCGGCCCGTGTCGCCCGCCACTGAGCCCGACGCCGCCCGGCTTGCATCGGCGCCGCCGGGCGCCCCGGCGGCGGCCGGCCGCGTC
>NZ_JAMZIK010000294.1 GCF_024178315.1 Siccirubricoccus soli
GCTCCGAACCTTGAGAGGTTGGAGCCATGACGAAGAAGACGTCGAACCGATTTTCGCCTGAGGTGAGGCAGCGGGCGGTCCGGATGGTGCTGGATCACGGAGGCGACCACGCCTCGCAGTGGTCGGCCATCGGCTCGATCGCGGCGAAGATCGGCTGCACAGCCGAGACCTTGCGCAAGTGGGTGCGGCAAGCCGAGCGCGACCAGGGCCTGCGGGCCGGGCCGACGACGGCGGAGCAGGAGCGGATCAAGACGCTGGAGCGCGAGAACCGCGAGCTGCGGCAGGCCAATGAGATCCTGCGCAAGGCGTCGGCGTATTTCGCGGCGGCGGAGCTCGACCGCCGCTCGAAGCCATGATCGCCTTCATCGACGATCATCGTGAGGTCTATGGGGTCGAGCCGATCTGCAGGAATCTGCCGATCGCCCCGTCGACCTACCACGCCCGTGTCGCGCAACGTGCCGATCCAGCCAAGGCTTCGGCTCGGGTCCGGCAGGACCTGATGCTCATGGAGCGGATCCGGCGGGTGCACGACACCAACTTCGGGGTGTACGGCGCCCGCAAGGTATGGCGCCAGCTCGGCCGGGAGGGCATCGCGGTGGCCCGCTGCACGGTGGAGCGCCTGATGCGGCGGATGGGCCTGCGCGGCGCCGTTCGCGGCAAGGAGGCCAGGACCACCATTCCCGACAAGGCCATGACCTGGCCGGCGGACAAGGTGAACCGGCGCTTCCAGGCACCGCATCCGAACACCCTGTGGGTGTCGGACTTTACCTATGTCGCCACCTGGCAGGGCTTCGTGTACGTGGCCTTCATCATCGACGTCTTCGCCCGCCGCATCGTCGGCTGGCGGGTGTCGAGGACGGCGCATGCGGACTTCGTCCTCGATGCCCTGGAGCAGGCGCTGCATGACCGTCGTCCGGTGAAGGGCTGCCTGACCCATCACAGCGACAAGGGGTCGCAATACGTCAGCATTCGATACACGGAACGCCTTCTCGGGGCCGGTATCGAGCCCTCCGTCGGCAGCGTCGGCGACAGCTACGATAACGCGCTCGCCGAGACCATCAATGGGCTGTTCAAGACCGAGGTGATCCGCCGCAGCGGCCCCTGGCGCTCCCTGGAGGCCGTCGAGTTCGCCACCCTCGAGTGGGTGGACTGGTACAACAACCGCCGCCTCCTCGAGCCGATCGGCAACATGCCACCCGCCGAGGCCGAGGCGCGCTATTATGCCCAGCTCGACCCACCCGCTATGGCGGCGTGACCCAAGCAAACTGGCCTCCGGTGATCCCGGGGCGGTTCA
>NZ_JAMZIK010000295.1 GCF_024178315.1 Siccirubricoccus soli
GACAATGGCGAAGGCGAAGTTTGAGCGGAACAAGCCGCACTGCAACATCGGGACGATCGGGCACGTTGACCATGGGAAGACGTCGCTGACGGCGGCGATCACCAAGGTATTGGCGAAGACCGGCGGCGCGACCTTCACGGCGTATGACCAGATTGACAAGGCGCCGGAGGAGAAGGCCCGCGGGATCACGATCTCGACGGCGCATGTGGAGTATGAGACGACGAACCGTCACTACGCGCATGTGGACTGCCCTGGCCACGCCGACTACGTGAAGAACATGATCACCGGCGCGGCGCAGATGGACGGCGCGATCCTGGTGGTGTCGGCGGCGGATGGCCCGATGCCGCAGACGCGGGAGCACATCCTGCTGGCGCGGCAGGTGGGCGTGCCGGCGCTGGTGGTGTTCCTGAACAAGATGGACATGGCCGACCCGGACCTGGTCGAGCTGGTGGAGATGGAGGTGCGCGAGCTGCTGTCCTCCTACCAGTTCCCGGGCGACGACATTCCGGTGATCAAGGGCTCGGCGCTGGCGGCGCTGGAGGACAAGACGCCGGAGATTGGCGAGCAGGCGGTGCTGCAGCTGATGGCGGCGGTGGATGCGTACATCCCGCAGCCGGAGCGTCCGAAGGACCGTCCCTTCCTGATGCCGATCGAGGACGTGTTCTCGATTTCCGGCCGCGGTACGGTGGTGACCGGTCGCGTCGAGCGCGGCGTGGTGAAGGTGGGCGAGGAAGTCGAGATCGTCGGGCTGAAGGACACCACGAAGACGGTGGTGACCGGCGTCGAGATGTTCCGCAAGCTGCTGGACCAGGGCGAGGCGGGCGACAACATCGGCGTGCTGCTGCGCGGCACGAAGCGCGAGGATGTGGAGCGTGGCCAGGTGCTGGCGAAGCCCGGCACGATCACGCCGCATACCGGCTTCAAGGCCGAGGCCTACATCCTGACGAAGGAGGAGGGCGGGCGGCACACGCCGTTCTTCACCAACTACCGGCCGCAGTTCTACTTCCGGACCACGGACGTGACCGGGATCGTGAAGCTGCCGGAAGGCGTCGAGATGGTGATGCCGGGCGACAACGTGACGATGGATGTCGAGCTGATCGCGCCGATCGCCATGGATGAGGGGCTCCGCTTCGCCATCCGCGAGGGCGGCCGCACCGTCGGCGCCGGCGTCGTCGCCCAGATCGTGAAGTA
>NZ_JAMZIK010000296.1 GCF_024178315.1 Siccirubricoccus soli
TGCCGCCGCCCGCCGCCGCGCCGGCAGCTTCCGCCACCGCTTCGGCCGCTGCCGTGCCGCCGCCGCGCCCGGCGCCGCCGCCCGGCAATCCCGGCAACCGCTTCCTGCTGCCCGCCGGCATCGCCATCGCCGCCATCTTCCTCGCCCTCGGCATCTGGATCGGCGCGCGCATCGTGCAGGAGCAGCTCGCGGCACGGAACAATGTCGCGCGCGTGGTGCAGGACGATGCCGAGCTGCGCCGCGCCATCGACCTGCAGCGCCAGCAGAACGAGGCGCTGGAGCGCCGCATCGCGGATGCGCGTGGTGCGCTGCAAGGCAATATGTGCCTGGCGACGCCGGGCGAGCCGCGGCTCGGCCCCGACCGCGCCGCGCCGGTGCCGCCCGCCGCCCTGCCGCCGCCGGCGCCGAATGCGCCGCGCTTCGAGGGCCGGCTGGCCGATCTGCTGGACCAGGCGGTGGTGCTCGTCATCGTCCGCGGCGCGGAGGCCACCGGCACCGGCTCCGGCTTCTTCATCACGCCGGAGCTGATCGTCACCAACCGGCATGTGGTGGAATCGGGCGGGGAGATCACCGTCGCCAACCGCGCCCTCGGCCGGGTGGTGCCGGCGCAGCTTCAGGTGGGGACGCCGGATTCCGAGGTGGGCAACCCGGATTTCGCCGTGCTGCGCGTGCCGGCGCAGCAGGTGCAGCCCCTCGCGCTGACCAGCGCCGCGGCGCGGCTGGATGAGGTGATCGCGGCGGGCTTCCCCGCCCTCGTCTCCTCCGCCGATGCGGCCTATCAGGGCATCATCCGCGGCGATGCCTCGGCGGTGGCGAACCTGCAGCCCATCCTGTCCGATGGGCGGATCAACGCGGTGCAGCCCTTCCCCTCCGGCCTGCAGGCGCTGCCGCATTCGGCGCAGATCTCGCCCGGCTCCTCCGGCGGGCCGCTGGTGGATGGCTGCGGCCGGGTGGTGGGGGTGAACACCTTCGGCCGCTCCTCGGACCGCATGCCGGTGACGATCAGCTACGCCCAGAAGGCGGACAGCCTGGCGGAATTCCTGCGCGGCAACAGCCTGCCGGTGACCCTGCTGACGGATGCCTGCCGGCCGCAACCGGCGGCGGCCCCGGCCGCGCCGGGCGGCACGCCCCCCGCTGCCCCCGGCGGGGCGGCCCCCGC
>NZ_JAMZIK010000297.1 GCF_024178315.1 Siccirubricoccus soli
GCCCTGCTGCGCGCCGCGCTGGCGGCGGAGCCGAACAATGCCTGGATCCGGCTCGACCTCGCCCGCGCCCTCGCCCGCCAGGGCCGCGCCGGCGAAGGCCGCGCCCTGCTGGAGGAGGCGATGGCGCGGGGCGGCGCCGAGACGCGCTTCGCCGCCGCCCTCTTCGCCGAGGATAGCGGCCGGCTGGCGGAGGCCGCCGCGCTGCTGGAGCCGGTGCCGGCGGCGCAGCGCACGCCAGACATGGTGCGCCTGCTCGCCCGCGCCCGGGCCAGCGCCGAGGTGGCGCAGGCAGCCGAGGCGGCGCGCGGGCCGGTTGGCTTCGAGGGGCGCAACCGGCTGCTCGCCATCGCCGCGCGGCCGGATCCCACCGG
>NZ_JAMZIK010000298.1 GCF_024178315.1 Siccirubricoccus soli
GAGCCGGTGCCGGCGGCGCAGCGCACGCCAGACATGGTGCGCCTGCTCGCCCGCGCCCGGGCCAGCGCCGAGGTGGCGCAGGCAGCCGAGGCGGCGCGCGGGCCGGTTGGCTTCGAGGGGCGCAACCGGCTGCTCGCCATCGCCGCGCGGCCGGATCCCACCGGCACCATGGCGGCGGAGGTGGTGCGCGCCTTCGGCGGGCTGCGCGACCGGGCCGGGGCGGAGGAGGCCGCGCGCGTCGCGCTGGCCGCCAACCGCCAGCTCCAGCCTGCCGGCCGGCTCGCCATCGCCGCCGCGCTGCTGGAGGCAGGGCGACCGGAGGCGGCGCAATCCCTCCTCGCCGCGGCCGCCGCCAGCGGCAACCTGACGCCCGAGCAGCGGCGGCAGGTCGCCTCGCTGCAATCCGGAATCGCCGTGCGCGCCGCCGACCAGGCGAATGACGCGGGCGACCAGGCCGCGGGCTTCGAGCGGCTGCGGCCGGCGCTGCAGCGCGACCCCAGCGACCCGGCGGCCAACCTCGCCCTCGCCCGGCTCTACACCGGCGCACGCCGGCCCGCCGAAGCGGTGCGCGTCGCCGAGACCGTGCTGGCGCGCGACCCCGGCAACCTCGATGCCCGGGCGGCGGTGGTGGAGGCGGCGATCGGCGCCGGCGACCTGCCCCGCGCCGAATCCGCGCTGGCCGAGGGCCGCGCCATGGCGCCGCAGGAGCCCCGGCTGCTGCTGCTGGAGGC
>NZ_JAMZIK010000299.1 GCF_024178315.1 Siccirubricoccus soli
CGCCGCCACAACCGCCTCCAGCCGCGCCGGCGGGGTGCCGAGCAGCGGGCGAAGGAGCAGCGCCTCCACCGCCGGGCGGGCCGGGGCCATGCCCGCCAGCCCCGCCGGGCCGCTGCCGCGCAGGGCGCGGAAGAGCAGCGTCTCCGCCTGGTCGGCCCGGTGATGGCCGAGCAGCAGCCAGGGTCGCCCCGCTTCGTGGCAGGCGGCGAGCAGGGCGGCGAGGCGAGCCTCCCGCGCGCGCGCCTGCA
>NZ_JAMZIK010000003.1 GCF_024178315.1 Siccirubricoccus soli
CGGCGCAGGAGGCCTGCACGATCGCAAACTCATCGCCGCCCAGGCGGGCGACCAGATCGGATCCGCGCACGACGCCCTGGAGCCTCTCGGATACCAAGCGCAGCAGGGCATCGCCCGCCGGATGGCCCAGCGTATCATTCACCGCCTTGAAGCCATCGAGGTCGAGATAGAGCACTGCCTTGGACACATAGCTCTCGGCCACGGCGCGTTCCAGGCGCTCCCGGAACAGGACGCGGTTCGGCAGGCCGGTCAGCACGTCGTGCCGCGCCATATGCGTGATCTTCTCCTGCGCGAGGAGCCTGTCCTGCTCCGCACGCCGCCTTTCGGTGATGTCGCGGAAGAAAATCGAAAGCCCCTCCGGCGTCGGATAGGCCTGGACCTCGAACCACGCATTGAGCGCCGGCAGGAATTCCTCGAAGGCCACCGGAAGCTGCTGTGCCAAGGCGCGCCGGTACTGCCGGGCGAAGATCCCCTCCACCTCCTCAGGGAACATGTCCCAGAGGTTGATGCCGATCTCGGGGCGCCTGGCGGCAAGCGCCCGGCTGGCATTCCCATTCAGATAGGTCAGGCGCCAGTCGCGATCGACGACGATGACGCTGTCCATGGTGCTTTCCAGCACGGAGGAGAGGCGGGCGGCGGCGGCCTCGGCCTCCTGCTTTGCCTGCTCGGTCGCCTCACGGGCCTGCCTGATGTCCGTCACATCATGGGCGATCGACAGGATGCGGGCTGGACGGCCATCGGCATCAGGAATGGGCACGATACCGATTTCGAGCCATTGTACTGCACCGCTCCGCATGATGCGGTGAGCCTCATGCTGCGAAGGAATTCCCGCTTTCGCCATTGCCAGCGCTTGGCGTGCCTCATCGGCATAGTCCACGGGCAGGTTCTCGGCCCAGTTCCCCCCCTGCTCGGCCTCCAGGATGCGATAGCCCGCCCGGTTCATGAATTGCAGGCTGCCCTCCAGGTCAAGCACGCGGATGCAGTTCGGGCTGCTTTCCAGAACGCTGCGCGCGAAGGCCTCGCTCTCCCGCAGTGCCGCTTCCATGGCCCGCCGCTCGGTGATGTCGGTGACCGAGCCGACGTAGCCGAGAAAGCTGCCATCCACTCCAAAGCGCGGCCGGCCCTGATCGATCACCCAGCCCCAGCTGCCATCTGCGCGTCGGAGGCGGAACTCGGTGCGATAGGGCTGACACAGGGCATGGGCCGCCATGAACTCCTGCCCCGCCCTCTCGCGATCCTTGGGATGGACCGCCTGCAGCCACCCGTGCCCGAGCGATTCAGCCTCCGCCAAGCCGGTCATCTCAAGCCAGCCGCGGCTCACGAAGGTGCCAAGACCGTCCGCGTCGCACATCCAGATGGCGACGGGGGCATCGTCCGACATAACGCGAAAGCGCAACTCGCTTTCCCGCAGGGCGATCTCGGCCAGCTTCCGGTCGTGGATATCCTCCAGCGTGCCGTACCACCGGATGACCCGCCCCTCATCGTCCCGCCGGGCAGTTGCGCGCACGTGCACCCAGCGGTCGCGGCCATCCGCCTGGATGTACCGGCATTCCAGGGAACAAGGCTCGCCGGTCTGGACGGCGTGCTGCCACTGGCCAAGCACCTCGGCGCGTTCATCGGGATGCAGGGCGGTGGCAAAGCCCCTGCCAAGAGTCTCCTCGTATGTCAGGCCGGTCCGTTCGCACCAACGCGTCCCGACGTCGAGAACCATCCCCTCCGCATCCGCT
>NZ_JAMZIK010000030.1 GCF_024178315.1 Siccirubricoccus soli
CGGGGCGTCGGGCGTCGCCACCACCGCCTCGGGCGTCAGCCCGGCCGCGGCCAGCGCCTCCTCCGGCAGCAGGCAGCGCCCCTGCGCCGCCATCGCCCCCACGCTGCGCAGCACGCCGGCCAGGCCATAGGCCGCACCGGCGGCCTGCAGCGCCGGCAGCAGCCCGGCCGGCGCGCCGAGGCTGCGCCCCGCCGCCACCGCGAATCCGCCCGCCGTGCCGCGCAGATAGGCCTGGAAGGCGGCCTCGCTCGGCAGCCCGCCCTCCTCTGCCTCGGCCTCCCGTCCATCCGCCATGGCGAGCAGCTCCTCGGGGGCGAAGGCGCCGGCGGCGATCGCCGCATGCAGCGGCCCCGCCACCTCATGCCGCCGCGGCGGGCGGCCCTCGGCGGCATGCTCCACCGCCTCGCGCCACCATTGCAGCCGCATCAGCGCGATCAGCGGCGTCCGCGCCGCCTCCCGCGCCCGGGCAAGCTCATGGTTGAAGCCGATCAGGGCGAAGATCGCCTCCCGCCGCGCAGGCGGCGCGAAGAGCGCGCAGAGGAATCGGTCGGGGTCGTGCCGCCGGGCGAATTCGGCGATCGGCGAAAGCTCGGCCATGGCGCCTTACAGCATCGATCCCGCGATATCGCCATCCCACCGCCGCGTCCCGGCGCCGCTGGCGCTGCCGCAGGCGGCGCGGTTGCTTGACGCGTCCCTGTACCCCGCTTAGCTCTTGCCGTGGCTCCCGGGCCCTGCCGCGCCGGGCGCGTCCGCACCCAAATCGAGGAGAGACAGCCCATGGCCTTCAGCCTGCCGCCGCTGCCCTATTCCACCAATGCCCTTGCCGGCCAGGGCATGTGCCAGGAAACGCTCGAGCTGCATCATGGCAAGCACCACAACGCCTATGTCGTGGCGCTGAACGGCCTGATCGAAAGCAAGGGCCTCCAGGGCAAGAGCCTCGAGACCATCGTCGCCGAAGCCGGCAAGGCCGGCGCGGACGGCCTGCCGGTGCTGAACCAGGCCGGCCAGCACTGGAACCACATCCTGTTCTGGCAGGTGATGTCGCCGAAGGGCGGCGGGGACAAGCTGCCGGGCACGCTGGCCGCGAAGATCGACCAGGATCTCGGCGGCCTCGCCCAGTTCAAGGAGGCCTTCAAGCAGGCCGGCGTGACGCAGTTCGGCTCCGGCTGGGCCTGGCTGATCATCGCCCCGGACGGCAAGCTGAAGGTGACAAAGACGCCGAACGGCGCCAACCCGATCTCCACCGGCGAGGGCACCCCGATCCTCGGCGTGGATGTGTGGGAGCACGCCTATTACCTGGACTTCCGCAATGTCCGCCCGAACTACCTCGACAATTTCCTGAACAAGCTGGTGGATTGGGAAGTGGTCGAGACCCTGCTGAAGCAGGGCGGCCTGAAGTCCGGCCAGAGCGCCTGATCCATGCCCCATGACGCCGCGCAAGCGGCGCCATGGGGGCCACGGAGGCGCTGGCGTCCCAGGCCTCGCACAGCCTGAAGCGGCGAAGCCGCCTCAGGCTGCCGCGCGGCCCAGGTGACCGGCCACGCAGGACATGGGAGAGGCGCCCGGGCGACCGGGCGCCTTTTTCATGCGCCGGTGATGGTGCCCACCGGCGCGACGATGGCGAAGCGGTCCGCCAGCTCCGCCAGCGCGGCGCGGTGCAGCGCGGCGCCGGAGAGGGGCGGGCCGCCCAGCGGGTCCGGCAGGGCGCGCGTCGCGCAGGCATCCGCCGCCACCGTCACCCGCCAGCCGAGGTCGAGCGCGGCGCGGGCCGTGCTGCTGATGCACATATGCGTCTGGAAGCCGGCCAGGATCAGCTCCTTCCGTCCCGTCGCCGCCAGCGCGTCCTGCAGCCCGGTCTGGGCGAAGGCGTTGGGCAGCGGCTTCTCGATCACCGCCTCCCCGGGCGCCGGCGCCGCTTCCGGCAGGATGGCGCCGCCCGCCGCCGCGCGGTCGAACAGGCTGCCGGCCCGGCCCTTATGGGCGATGTGGATGACCGGCGTGCCGGCGGCACGGGCGGCGGCCAGCAGGGCGGCCAGCCGCTGCATGGCCGGGCCGATGCCCTCCAGCGGCAGCTTGCCCTCGCGGTACTCGCCCTGGGCATCGACGACGACCAGGGCGGAATCGGCCAGGCGCGCGGGCGCCTGTGGCGCACCGGCCATCTGCAGCAGGGTCTTGGGTTCGCTCATGGACGCGGTTCCTTCGTGACGGGACCGCAGCATGGCGCGACGGCAGCGCCGGAACCACCCATCGCAAGCGCATGCCAAGCCATGCACTCGGCGCGGAACGAAGCCGAACGGCCTCGCCCGGCGCCTGCCCCGCCCCTGCGCGACGCCCCGCGATGGCGTGTGCCGACCGGCATGATGGCCGCGATGGTCCTGGTCATGCGGCGAGCGGCGAGCGGCGAGCGGCGAGCGGCAGCATTGCCTGGGAGCCGGCGTTGCCGGGAACCCCGCGGCCGCCGGAAGCGACATCGCGGCATCGGCTCACTCCGGACGCAACCCTTCGCTGAAATCGGCGAAGGGCGCTGCCAGCTCCGGCGGCCACTGCGTGCTGCGCGGGGAGAGATAGACCGGCTGCCCATCCACCAGCAGGAAGAGCACGAGCTGCTCCTGCTTGGTCTCGAAGGCGAGGAAGAGGCCGCGCCGCCCCTCCCGTCCCCAGCCGACGAGCCAGTGCTCCCCCACCAGGGCGATCGGCGGCCCCGGCAGGCGCAATCCTTCATAGACATGCTGCTGCCGGCCGCGCGCGGCGTTGCGCAGCAGCACCCGCACCGCCGGGTGCGCCGCCAGCGCCACCATGTCGGCGCCGATCAGCGAGGTCAGCGGCGCTTCCTGCGCCGCCGCCGGCAGGGCGGCGAGGGACGCCAGCAGGACCCGGCGGAGCATCGCCGGGGCCTGCATCACCCCTTGGCCGGGTCGTTGGCGGCGGCGGGCTTGAAGATGTCCGTGATCGTCGCCCGCAGCACGCTGACGCGGACATTGGGGGCGATCTCCACCTCCACCTCGTCCACGCCGTCCTTCACCTTGGTCACGGTGGCGATGATGCCGCCGGAGGTCAGCACCCGGTCGCCGCGCTTCAGCGCGCTCAGCAGGGCGCGGTGCTCCTTCTGCTTCTTCTGCTGCGGCCGGATCAGCAGGAAGTAGAAGACGCCGAAGATCAGGATCAGCGGCAGGATCTGCATGACCATGGCCATGCCGCCGCCGGCAGCGGCATCCTGGGCGTAAGCGGGGGAGATGAACATCCCGGGCGATTTCCTTGTGCTTCCGGCTTGCCGTGACCGGCGGGGGCAAACTAGCTTCCGGCCCCCTCCCGTCAAGTGCGACCGAATGCCCGAGAACCCTGCCGAGATTGCCCTGCTCACCCGCATCGCCGAGGCGCTGGAGCGCCTGGCCCCACCCCCGCCCCCGCCGCCGGTGCCGGAGGGCGCGGATGCCTTCGTCTGGCATCCGGAACCCCGGCCCCATCTGGCGCCGGTACCGCGCGTCGCCCGCGTCGGCCTTTCGCTGCTCCAGGGCATCGACCGCCAGCGCGACCTGCTGCTGGCGAACACGCTGCGCTTCGCCGCCGGCCTCCCGGCGAACAACGTCATGCTCTGGGGCGCCCGGGGGATGGGCAAGTCCTCCCTGGTCAAGGCCGCGCATGCCGCGGCCAACGAACAGCACCCCGGCAGCCTGGCGCTGATCGAGATCCACCGCGAGGACATCCGCACCCTGCCGGAGCTGCTGAACGCCCTGCGCGCCCAGCCCCGCCGCTGCCTGGTGTTCTGCGACGACCTGTCCTTCGAGAAGGAGGACCAGGACTACAAGGCGCTGAAGAGCGTGCTGGATGGCGGCATCGAGGGCCGGCCGCCCAACGTGCTGTTCTACGCGACCTCCAACCGCCGCCACCTGATGCCGCGCGACATGATCGAGAATGAGCGCAGCACGGCGATCAACCCGAGCGAGGCGACGGAGGAGAAGGTCTCCCTCAGCGACCGCTTCGGCCTCTGGATCGGCTTCCACAATTGCGATCAGCCGACCTATTTCGCCATGGTCGAGGGCTATGCCGCGGCGCTCGGCATCGCCCTGCCGGCGGAGGAGATCCGGCGGCAGGCGAATGAGTGGTCGGTGACCCGCGGCGGCCGCTCCGGACGCGTCGCCTGGCAGTTCATCCAGGACCTGGCGGGGCGCGAGGGCAAGCTGATCGGCTGAGCCCCGCCCCCCGGTGCCGCCTGGGGACGTCCGGCGCCGCCGCCGGCGCAATCCCGGCCTTGGCCGCAGTGACCTCCCGGGCGGCGGGCTGAGGCTACTTGGCCGGGCCGTGCATGGCGCGGCCGGTGAGGCGGCCCAGCCACCGCCCCTGGAGCGTTTTCGGTCCACATGCGTTCACCGAAAACGTTCCACCTTTATTCGCAGGGCAGATTCACGCCTTCGGGCGATGCCGCCCTACGGCGATCCGCTCTAGACGGCCCGGCCTTCACGCGGGCTCTCTCCTTCCGCCGCCCCGCGACAGTGGGGCGGCATCCGGTCCGCACATCTCACCTCCGACGGGATACCGGCATCCTGCCGCGGCCTTGGTGGCGCAGGCGGAGCCTATTCGGATCGGTTTCCTTTCCAGCAACTAGACTCTCGACTTCGTGCAATGCGCCAGCGGACCGTCATCTATAGGTTGGTTTTGCCTACTAAATACCAAACCTAAAGGAATATTATGCCGCTGCGCCCCATCCTCGGTGGAAGCCTTGCCGACCTCATCCACGGCTCCGCCCAGGCGGAAGACATCCGCGCCGGGGCCGGGGACGACACCATCCTCGGCGACGGCCCGGACGGGCCGCATCCCTGGATCTCCGGCGAGCCCTACATTTCGCCGACCATCCTGGGCAATGTGATCCATGCCGGACCCGGCAACGACCTCGTCTGGTCCGGCTACGGGGCCGATAGCGTGGCAGGCGCGAACGGCGACGACCTGATCCATGGCTGGGGCGTGCTGACCCCGCTCGATCCCTACCGCGATGCCTATCGCGAGGGCTATGCGCGGGATGCCGATCTCGGCGACCGGCTTTCCGGCGAGGGCGGCAACGACACCCTCCTCGGCGGCGGCGGCGACGACCTGCTCTCCGGCGGCGCGGGCCAGGACGTGCTGGAGGGCGGCGTCGGCCAGGACAGGCTGGCGGGCGGCGACGGCGCCGACCGCTTCGTCTTCGGCAAGCTGGACGGGCGGCCGAGGCTGCCGGTGCTGGACATCCGGGATGACGTCGTCACGGATTTCACCCATGGCGTGGACAAGATCGACTTCACCGCCCTGGCCACGGTGCTGCCGGGCGTGGCCGTCGATGTGCTGGGGCCGGACGCCGCCTTCACCGACGCCACCCACATCCAGCTCCGGACGACCCAGGCCGGCGGGGAGACGCTGCTGGAGCTCTGGGTGCCGCTGCAGTTGCAGGCGCCGGGCACGGTCCCGATGGGGCCGAGCCATGTGATCCACCTGCAGGGCGCGCCGGAGGTCACCGCCGCGGACCTGCTCTTCGCCTGAGCCCTGGCCCGGGGCCGGCCGGAATTCCGGCAGGCCCCGGGCGACGCCGGCGACCGGGAGGCGGCGCCTCCCGGCGGGGCTGCCAGCGGGCCGGCCCCTCCCCCTACTTCAGCGACGCCAGCAGCGCGTCCAGATCCGGCTCCGTCGCATCGGACTCCGCGGGCGGCGGGGGTGCCGGCGGGGCGCTGAGGCTGGCCAGCAACGCATCCAGATCGTCCTCCGGCGCCGCGGCAGGCGCCGGTTCGGCTTCGACGGCCGCCGCAGGCTCCGGGGCGGGCGCGGGCGGTGCCGCATCCAGGCTGGCCAGCAGCGCGTCCAGATCCTCCTCGGCCGGCGGGGCGGCAGGGGCGGCGGGCTCCAGCGCCGGGGCGGACTCCGCCGCGGCCGCCGGCGCGGGCTCCGGCGCCGGCGCCGTGCCGCCGCTGGCCGGGCTCCGCTCCGCGACCGGCGCCCAGAAGCCGGCGATGGGCCGGCCGGCCAGGGCGTTGAAGCTCGCCAGCCGCACCTCCGGCCGGCCGCGCAGGCTGACCAGCGGCATCACCTTGTAGCTGGCGACGCCCACCGCCTGCCGCTCGCTCCAGTGCCGCTCCGTGCAGGGCAGCGGCACCTGGTCGCCCTCCGGGTCGGTGTAGAGGAAATAGGGCATGTCATTGGCCGACATGACGCTGCCGAGCTTCAGCTTGGCACCGCTGCGCAGCCAGGTCTCCGCCAGCAGGAAGCCGACCATCACCGCCGGATTGCCCCAGAGCATGGTGCCGAGCCCGCCCTGGCGGGTGAATTCCTCGAAGGCGAAGCTGTCGATCGGCTCCGACTTCTTCCCGTAGGGCATGCGCAGCAGGAAGCGCGGCGCCGCGAGGCCGATATAGGCCGCCTCCGGCGCCGCCTGCAGCGCGCCCCAGGCCTCCTTGATGAGCGGGTGCTGCTCGGCGAAGGGCATGCCGAAGCTGTCGGCGCCAATCTGCGCCAGGAAGGGGCAGTTGGCCGCGGCGCAGAGCCGCGCCAGCCGGCCCAGCAGCTCGGCATGCGGCGGCGCCAGCTCGAAGCCGTAGAGGCCGATGATGGCGGAGAGCGGCCCCTGATGCGCATCCAACGCCGGGGCCTCGACCATCAGCCCGTAGAGCCCGCTCTCCTCGAGCTTGTCGGAGGCGGCGAGGTCGGCGGCGAGTTCCTCGGCGGAGATGTCGTAGAGGACGATCTCCATCCTGTGGCTGGTCTCGATGCGGCGGACCAGGAAGTCGATGCTGCGCCAGGTGGCCTCCAGCGCCTGGAAATCCGGATGGTGCAGGAGGCTGCGCATGGCGGCGGAGAGCGCCTGGTCCACCCGCGCGACAAGCTGGTCCTGCCGACTGTCCCTGCCTGGGACAATATGGCTGCCGACGAGGCGGCGGATCCAGTCCTCCACCGAGGCCTCGGCCGCCGGCGCCAGGCGTTTGCCCCCGGTCAGCCGGGCGAAATCATCCAGCTTCCGGTCGGTGGCGATGGCGGTGGCCTGGGATTTCACCCGGGGCGGCGGCGGCAGGGGCCCCTCCCCGCCCCAGGCCAGCACCTCCTTCGCCGCGCGGTCGAAGCTCGCCCGGTTCATCAGCCGCTTGCGCAGGTCGGAGAGGGCGTCGAAGACCTCGACCTTGTCGAAGAGCTGGTCGGGGTGGAAATCCTCGATCTCGGCGAAGTCGAGCGCCACCGCCCCGCCCTCCGGCCCGATGGGCAGGGAGAGCTTCAGCTTCATCCGCGCCATCACATCGTCGAGATTATCGACATCCACCTTGATGGGCTTGCGGGCGGCGAGCTTCGCCCCGGTCTCCAGCAGCCCGGCATTGGCGCGGCCTGAAAAATCGCCGAAGACCGCCAGGCGGAACTTCTGCACCGGCCCGGTGGCCCGCGGCGCCCTGTTCAGGCTGCCGAAATTCACCGCATATTCCATCGCCATTACCCGCCACGCCCCCCATCGCCGCCGATCCCGGCCGTTCCGGAAAGGCTAACATCTTGCGGCTAAGTTGAATATCGTTGGCACCATGACACTGCCACGGCACAATGCGGGGCCGGAACATGGCAGGGGCGCCCGGGACGGGGCGCCGGCGGCCGGAGGGATACGGGCATGGCTGGACCGAATATCGGCATGGATATCGACAAGCTGAAGCAACTGCTCCGGCTGTCGAAGAAGGAACCGATGAACTGCGCCGTCGCGGGCAATTCCGCGGATGCCAGCATGGCCTTCATCCTGCTGGACAAGGTGAAGGCGCCGAAAGCGGTCAGCGCCATGCTCGACAAGGAGAACCCGAAGAACTTCAACCTTCGCTGGGGCACCGCCGTCGTCGATACCGATATCGACCCGAAGCTCGTGACGTTCACGCTGAACAAGAACGTCACCGGCATGGCCAAGAAGCTGAAGAAGACGCTGAAGGGCACCGGCTACACCAAGGTCGTCATCAATTTCGAGGACGGCACCTCGGATGCCGACATGGAGGAGGGCGAGGCCGGCGCGCCGCCGCCGCCCTCCGGCGCCCAGCCCGGCACCATCCCGCCCGCCCCGCCGCCACCGCCCGGGCCGAACCTCGGCACCACGCCCCCGCCCTCCCCGGACTCCGAGGAGACCGGGACGGAGGCGGAGGCGGAGGAAGAGCCAACGACCTCCTCCAGCGCGCCGCCGGCGAGCGAGGAGGTGAAGGCGAAGCATGTCCAATCCGCCCGGGCCTGGATCACCGCCCGCACCAACATCCAGGGCGAGATCGACAAGCTGAAGGCCGAGCTTCTGAAGACCTATCAGGGCCAGGAGATCGTCGCCGAGATCGAGAAGGCCTATCTGGCCAAGGTCAAGTCGGTGACCGACGCCTTCGACCTGGCGCTGGCGGTGAAGCTCAACGAGGCTTCGAAGGCCGGCGATGCAGCGGCGCAGCAGAAGCTGGGCCAGGAGGCCAAGGCGATCGCCACGAATTACGTGAAATTCGTCACCTCCGACCCGCTGGTGAAGGATCTGGACGAGAACCCCTTCGTCCCGCTCGGCATCCGCGCCAGCGTCATCGCCACGCTGAAGCAGGTGAGCGAGAACCTGAAGTGATCCTCTCCGAGGCCACGCGGCCCCGGACGATTGAGGGCGGCGCGAAGTGGGGCCGGCCAAGCCAGCTTGGCTGCCCGCTTGGCTAGGCTGCCCCTGCCCCGTTCCGCCAGCTGGCCCGCCCGGGGGTGCTTGGCGTCGAGGTTGCGGCGTGCCAGGACGGCGCCGTCCCTGGCGGGTCCGGCCACCTACTACAGGGGGGCGGTCGGGCGTTGCTTGCCTAGCCCGCTCCGGCCTCCGGTTTGGTCGCTTTAGTCACGGCGCGGCTCGATCCGGGTTCAACCGGTCGCGCCCTACCCCTCCAGATCCGGCCAAGACTTCCCGGTCAGCGGCTCGCAAGGCGGGTCCGGGGTGGCGGTGATGGCGGCGATGGCCGCATCATGCAGCCGCTTCTCGGCGTGGTACTCCTCCGGCTCCTGCCCCGCCGGATAGGCGCCAACCACCAGCAGGTCGTCGCTGGCGCCGAGGTTGCGGTGGCCGACCCCGGCCGGCAGCGCCACCACGTCGCCGGCCTGTAGCTCCAGCACCTGTCCCTGCTCCCCGCCCAGCTGCACCCGCACCCGGCCCCGGGCGATCGCCAGCGCCTCATGCGCATTCGGGTGGTAGTGGTGGTAGGGATGGATGCCGTTGCGCCAGGCGGGCGGCCAGCCATGGGCGGCGAAGCACGCTTCGGCCGCCTCCGGCTCCCCGGGCGGCAGGGCGGCGCGCCAGAGCAGGGCGGGCAGGCGGGGGTTGTTCGGCACCACGCCGTCATCCGGCAGCAGCAGGGTTTCCGGGTCCATTTGAGCCTCCGCAATGCGCCAACGGCGGAAGCGTGGCATGGTTCGCGCCGGAACGAGCGACGGAGGGAGGCAGGCGCATGGCCGGCGTGGCGAAGCTCAGGGATTTCGTGCGGGGCATGACCCGGCTGGCCGAGGCCGAGGCGGCCGAGGAGCGCTGGGTGGCGGAAGGCGGGGCGCTGCTCGGCCGGCTGGTGGCGGAGGATGACTGGCTGCCGGAGGACTACGCCATCCCCGGCCCCAGCTACCGCCAATACCTGCTGCATTGCGATCCGCTGGAGCGGTTCTGCGTCGTCAGCTTCGTCTGGGGTCCGGGGCAGAAGACGCCGCTGCATGACCACCTGGTCTGGGGCCTGGTCGGCATGCTGCGCGGCTCCGAGATCTCCACCCCCTACCTGCCCGGCAGCCCCATGCAGGCGGGGGAGAAGGAGGTTCTGACCCCCGGCCAGGTGGCGGCGGTCAGCCCGCAGCTCGGCGACCTGCATGTGGTGGAGAATGCCTATGCCGACCGCGCCAGCATCAGCATCCACTGCTATGGCGGCAATATCGGCGCCATCCTGCGCCATACCTACGACCCCGCGACGGGGACGCAGAAGCGCTTCATCTCCGGCTACACCAACAGGATGGTGCCCAATCTCTGGGACCGCAGCCTGGAGCTGCGGCCGGCGCAGTAGGGCGCCGGACGTCCTGGTTGACCGAGGCGGGCTTATGCCCGCGCTCGACCCCGGGCCAGGAGGCTGCGTTCAGGTCAAGGGCGAAGCCGCGCGAGGGGCGATGCCGCCTTGCGGCATCCTTGACCGGAGAACCGCCCGATATCCGTCGCGAACAACCGCCTCCGACCGTGCCGCAGGCGCCTCGCGGCGCCTTCGGCCAGCCGCCCGGGACGCGGCTGCGCGCCGGCTTCAGTACAGCGCGTAGCCGCCATCGATCACCAGCGTGTCGCCCGTATGGAAGGCGCTGGCGCTGCTCATCAGGTACATGGCGATGCCGCCGAAATCCGCCCCGGTGCCCCAGCGCCGCATCGGCACGCGCGGCAGGACGTTGCTGGCGAATTTCGGGTCGGCGACGGCGCGCGCGGTCATCTCCGTCTCGATCCAGCCCGGCAGGATGCTGTTGGCGCGGATGCCGTAGCGGGCGAGTTCCACCGCCAGCGCCCGCACCATGGCGACCATGCCGCCCTTGGAGGCGCCGTAATGCTCATTGCGTGCCGCCCCCTCGATGGCGGCGAGCGAGGCGGTGCCGACCAGCACCCCGCCCTTGTCCCCCGTCTCCGCCCTCTCCTTCATATGCCGCGCGGCGGCGCGGAAGGTGAGGAAGGCGCCGGTCAGGTTCACCTGCAGCACCCGCTCCCATTGCTCCAGCGTGCGCTCCAGGAAGGGGCCGGAGCGGCCGCCAGAGATGCCGGCATTGGCGAAGCAGCCATCGACGCGGCCGAGCACCCGGAGCGTCTCGGCGAAGGCCGCCTCCACCGCAGCCTCCTGCGTCACGTCGCATTCCAGGGCCAGGATGCGCCGGCCGGTCGTCTCCAGCCGCGCCTTGGCGGCGGCGTTCTTCGCCGCATTGGTGCCCCAGATGGCGATGTCGGCGCCCGCCTGCGCCATGGCCTCCGCCATGCCGAGGCCGATGCCGCCATTGCCGCCGGTGACGAGGGCCACCTTGCCGGTCAGGTCGAAGGGCGCGTAGGGCATTGGGCGTTTCTCCATCTCTCGCGGCGCAGACTGCACCGCCCGGCCCGGGCTTGAAAGCCGGGGCGTGCCGCCGCAGGCTGGCGGCAAGCATCAACAGAATTCCGGAGGAACCATGCAGATCGCCCGCCGCGGCCTCGCCGCGCTGATGCTGACGCCGCTTGCCCAGCGCCTGGCCCGCCCCGCCCTCGCCCAGTCCGCCTGGCCGGAGCGGCCGATCCGCCTCGTCGTCCCCTTCGGCGCCGGCGGCAACCTCGATACGCTGATCCGCATCGTCTCCCCCAGCATGTCGCAGCGCCTGGGCCAGCCGGTGGTGGTGGAGAACCGGCCGGGCGCCGGCGGCAATCTCGGCACGGAGAACGTCGCCCGCGCGGCGCCGGACGGCTATTCCATCCTGGTCGGCTCCAACGGCGCGCTGGTGAACAACCCGCTGCTGATGGCGCGGCTGCCCTTCGACCCCGCGCGCGATTTCGCGCCCATCGGCCTCGGCTTCCGCACGCCGAACGTGCTGGTGGTGGCGCCGCGCTTCCCGGCGCAGACGCTGCCGGACTTCGTCGCCTATGCCAAGGCGCGGCCGGGCCAGGTGGCCTGCGCCTCGGCCGGCACCGGCACCACCAACCATCTGCTGATCGAGCTGCTGAACGCCGCGACCGGCGCCGGGCTGCTGCACGTCCCCTACCGCTCCAGCGGCGCCGCGACGCCGGACATGTTGAGCGGCGCGCTGGCCTCCTCCATGGACCAGATCACCACCGCCCTGCCGCAGCACCGGGACGGCGCCCTGAAGATGATCGGCATCGGGCTGCCGGAGCGGCTGGCGAGCCTGCCGGAGGTGGCGTCCTTTGCCGAGGTGGGGCTGGAGAATGGTGGTCTCACCTCCTTCATCGGGCTATTGGCCCCGGCCGGGACGCCGGCGGGGCCGATCGCGAAGATCCAGGCAGCCTTCAGCGCGGCGCTGGCGGACCCGGCCCTGCGCCAGCGGATCGAGGCGATCGGCAACCTGATCGCCAAGCCCGAGGAGCAGACGCCGGAAGGCTTCAACCGGGTGATCGAGTCGGAGCGCATCCTTTCCCGCCGTGCGGTCCAATTGGCGGGGCTGAAACCGGAGTAGCGCATGGTGCGGGTGGCGTTCGTGACGCCGGAGGGCGAGCGGCGGGAAGTGGTCTCGGCGGGCGAGGCGACGCTGATGCACCTGGCGGTGCGGGAGGATGTGCCGGGCCTGCCGGCGGAATGCGGCGGGCAACTCGCCTGCGCCACCTGCATGGTGGTGGTGGCGCCGGAGTGGCGGGACCGCGTGGGGCCGCCCGGCGAGGATGAGCGGGACATGATCGAGGACGCGCTGGGTGAGGTGCCGGAGGGGATGCGGCTGTGCTGCCAGGTGCCCTTGAGAGCGGAGCTGGACGGGTTGGAGGTCAGGGTGCCGTCTCAGCCGGGGTATTGAGGGAGGGCTCTGCCCTCCCTCAAGCTCCCGCCCGCAAAGGGCCGAAGGGCCCTTTGAACCCTTGAGTTGGCAGGTTCAACCGTCGGGTCTGAAACTCACGGTTTCCAAAGGCCCTTCGGCCTTTGGCAGGGGAGCACGAGGGGGACGGCGTCCCCCTCGTCACCGAGGCAGGGTCCCGAACACCGTCTCCGCCTCGATCTGCCGCACATTCTCCGGCCGCGGGAAGGGCGAAGGCGCCGGCTCGCCGGGCCGGCGCTCCCGCCCGATGCGCGCGAAGAAGGTCTCCAGCCCGCCCGGCATGATGACCCAGCAGAAGGTCAGCGGCCCCGCGCCCGTATTGTGGAAGCTGTGCGCCCGGCTGCGCGGGAAGAAGAAGATGCCGCCCGGCTTCATCGGGTGCACCGCGCCCTCGATATGCGCCTCGCCCTCCCCCTCCAGCACGAAGATCACCTCCTCATTCGCGTCGTGCAGGTGTTCCCGCACATGGCAGCCGGGGGCGACGGTCTGGGTGCCCATGGCGAAGGGCGTCTCGCTGCCGGTGCTCGCCTGGTCCAGCAGGCAGCGGACGAAGCCATTGGCCGGCACAGGCTGCCAGTAGCTCGGCGCCTCCTCCGGCTGGCGGATGACGAGGCGGGCGGGGCTGGGGCTGGCATCGGGCATGGCGGCCTCCTCGGCGCCGAGCATGGCCGGCCCGCGCCACCGCAAGCAAGCCTTGCAGCCCCGGTCCGGGCGTGAAACGCTCCCCTCCAGGGAAGGCGCTACCACGGCCGAAAAGAGCCCGGGGAGACTCCACGCTATGCTGTTGCGCTTGCTGCTCGCCCTCGCCCTTGCCTGCACCGCCCTGCCGGCGGCGGCGCAGACCCGCTGGGTGATGGCCACGCCCTATGCCGAGAATTTCCACACCATCAACATCCGCCAGTTCATCGCCGATATCGAGAAGGCGACGAATGGCGGCCTCGTCATCCAGCTCCACAGCAACGCCACCCTGCTGCCCATGGGGCAGATCAAGCGGGGCGCGCAGACCGCGCAGGTGCAGCTCGGGGAGATCCTGCTCTCCGCCTATGCCAACGAAGATCCGTTCTTCGAGGTGGATGGCGTCCCCTTCCTCGCCTGGACCTGGCCGCAGGCCGAGGCGCTGAACACCGCCACCGAGCCCTATATCCGCACCCGGCTGGAGCGCCAGGGCCTGACCCTGCTCTACATGGTGCATTGGGACGCCCAGGGCTTCTACTCCCGCACCCCGATCCAGAGCCTCGCGGAGCTGCGCGGCACCCGCTTCCGCGCCTACAACAACGTCACCTCCCGGATGGCGGAGCTGATGGGCGCGACGCCGGTGACGGTGCAGCTGGCCGAGGTCAGCCAGGCCTTCGCCACCAATGTGATCAACACCATGTTCACCTCGGCGCAGAGCGGCGTCTCCACCACCGCCTGGGACTTCACCCGCTACTGGTACAATGTCGGCGGCATGCGCACACGCAACGCCGTCTTCGCCAATACCCGCGCGCTGATGGCGCTGGACCCAACCACGCGCAACGCCATCCTCGCCGCCGCCACCGCTGCGGCGGAGCGGGGGAAGGAGATGGCGAAGCAGGCGGAGATCACCCAGTCCGAGCGGCTGCGCAGCCAGGGTATGCAGCTCCCGACACCCTCCGACCAGATGATGGGCGAGCTGCGAAGCATCGGGGAGACGTTGACCGCCGAATGGGCCCAGCGGGCGGGGCCGGAGGGCGTGCAGATGCTGGAGCGCTACCGCGCCGCCCTGCGCTGACGGCGGCAGAGCAAATTCCCGCCTCCGGGCGCTGCCGCCCTGCGGCGATCTGCGGTCATGGTTGCAGGGCAGATTCACGCCTCCGGGCGCTGCCGCCCTGCGGCGATCTGCCCTGGCGCCTTGCGGCCGGCGGGGGCGGTGGCATATCCGCCGCATGCCCCCGTTCCTCATCGGCTCGGAGATCTACCGCCACTCCTCCTACGGGCCGAAGCATCCGCTGGCCATCCCCCGCGTCTCCACCGCGCTGGACCTGATCGCGGCGCTGGGCTGGCTGCCGGAGGGCGGCTGGATCGAGGCGCCGCGCGCCACGCCCGAGCAGCTCACCCGTTTCCACACGCCGGACTACGTCGCCGCCCTGCAGCGCGCCGAGGCGACGCAGCAGGTGAGCCCGGAGGAGCGCGCCCGCCACCATCTCGGCGCCCATGGCAACCCGATCTACCGGGAGGTCTTCTCCCGCCCCGCCACTTCGGCCGGCGGCACCATGCTGGCGGCGCGGCTGACGGCGCAGGGCGGCCAGGCCCATGCCCCCGGCGGCGGGCTGCATCACGGCATGCGGGACCGCGCCAGCGGCTTCTGCTTCGTCAATGACGCGGCGCTCGGCCTGCTGGAATGGCTGGAGGCCGGGCTCGACAACATCCTCTATGTCGATATCGACGCGCATCATGGCGACGGCGTGGAACTCGCCTTCGCCGAAGATCCGCGCGTTTTCACCCTCTCGGTGCATGAGGACGGGCGCTGGCCACGGACCGGCCGGGTGGAGGACCGGGCGGGCGGTGCCGCGCGCAACCTGCCCGTGCCACCCGGCTTCAACGACAGCGAGATGCTCTGGCTGCTGCACCGGGCGATCCTGCCGCTCGCGGAGCGGCTGCGGCCCCAGGCCATCATGCTGCAAGGCGGGGCGGATGCGCTGGAGGAAGACCCGCTCTCCCGCCTCGCCCTCTCCAACAACGCGCACTGGCAGGTGGTGGAGGCGCTGAAGGCGATGGCGCCGCGCTTCGTCCTGCTGGGCGGCGGCGGCTACAACCCCTGGTCCGTGGCGCGCTGCTGGGCGGGCGCCTGGGGCACGCTGAACGGCTTCGCAATCCCGGAGCGCCTGCCGCCGGCGGCGGAGGAGGTGCTGCGCGCCCTCACCTTCCATCGCGCCGCGGGGCGCAACCCGCCGGAGCACTGGTTCACCACGTTGCGCGACGTGCCGCGGCCGGGGGTGGTGCGGGCGGCGGTGCAACGGGTGGCGGCGGCGGCGTTGCGCGATTGAGGGGAGCTCTGCTCCCCTCAAACACCCCTCGCCAAAGGCCGAAGGGCCTTTGGCAACCATGAGTTCAGGCCCCGCGGTTCAACCTGCCGACTCAAGGGTGCCAAGGGCCCTTCGGCCCTTGGCGGTGGGAGTCCGAGGGAGGCAGCGCCTCCCTCGGCACCACCGCCGAAACCGCCCCCAATTTCTCCGGATTCCGCACGATATAGATCGCCGTGATCCGCCCCTCGCTGATCTCCAGCGCCGTGCTCTGCGGCAGCCCGTCCGGCTCCAGCGTGATGAAGCCCGGCAGCCGGTTGATCCGCCCCATATGCAGCAGCTTGCCCGGCGCATGCTTCCGCGCCAGCCCGGCGAAGAAGCGCCCTACCTTGGCCGCGCCGAGGATGAGGTTCCGTGCCGCCGGCCGGATGCCGCCGCCATCCGTGTGCAGCACCACGTCCTTCGCCAGCAGCGAGGCCAGCGCCGCCTCGTCGCCATCCTGCATGGCCGCCAGGAAGGCCTCGCTGATCCGCCGCGCCTCCGCCTCCGGCACCGAATGGCGCGGCGTGCTCTCCGCCAGATGCGCCCGCGCCCGCTCCGCCAGCTTGCGGCAGCCCGCCTCGGTCCGGTGCAGCAGTCGGGCGATCTCGGCGAAGGGCGTCTCGAACAGATCGTGCAGGATGAAGACGGCGCGCTCGGCCGGGCTCAGCCGCTGCAGGGTCAGCAGGAAGGCCACGGAAAGGTCCTGCGCGCGCGCCGCGGCGGCGAGCTGCGGCGCCTCCGAATCGTCCGGCACCGGCTCCGGCAGCCAGGGGCCCACATACTCCTCCCGCCGATGGCGGGCGGATTTCAGGTGGTCCAGGCTCAGCCGGGCCGTCGCCTTCAGCAGCCAGGCGCGCGGCACCTCGATCGCCGTACGGTCGGCCGCCTGCCAGCGCAGGAAGGCCTCCTGCGCGATGTCCTCCGCCGTCGCATAGGACCCCGTCATGCGGTAAGCGAGCCCGACTAGCTCGCGCCGCAGCGGCAGGTAGTCCGCGACGGCATCGGACCGTTGCATGCTCAGGCCGCCTTCGGCAGCGGCGGCGAGGCGCGGAAGCCGATGGCCAGCCGGTTCCAGGCATTGATGGTGGCAATCAGCAGCGAAAGCTTCACGATCTCCTCCGCCGAGAAATGCGGCAGCAGCCCCTCATAGGCCGCGTCCGGCGCATGGGTCTGCGCCACCAGCGTCAGCGCCTCGGTCCAGGCCAGCGCGGCGCGCTCCCGCTCGGTGTAGTGCGGCGCCTCGTGCCAGGCATCCAGCAGGAAGAGCCGCGCCGCCGTCTCGCCATGCGTCATCGCATCCTTCGTGTGCATGTCGATGCAGAAGGCGCAGCCATTGATCTGCGAGGCGCGGGTCTTCACCAGCTCGATGAGGCTCCGCTCCAGGCCGGAATTGGCCACCGCCTGTTCCAGCTTCACCATCGCCTGCATCACCTGGGGCGCGGCGTTGAAATAGTCGAGACGCGGGGTCATGGCATTCGTCCTTCGGTTCCGGCGGCAGGCTTGCCGCTTGCCCTGAGGACGAGGCAGCCCGGCCGGACGTGACAGGCGCCGAGGATTTTTTCGCTCGGCCCGGCGCAAGCCATCACCGCGGACGCCATGGGGGCACCTGCCATGCGAAGCCGCTGCCCGGGGGGCTACAGCTCCGCCCGGACCCCAGCCCGACGGATGATGTCGCCCCATTTCGCCTGCTCGGCGGCGAGGAAGGCATCCGCCTCCGGCGGGCTGTTCAGGACGGGCACAAAGCCCATCTCGGCCAGCCGCGCCGCCAGCCCCGGCTCCCGCGCCGCCGTCACCATCGCCGCATGCAGCTTCTGCACCGGCAGGTCCGGCGTCGCCTTGGGGCCAGAGAGCAGGGTCCAGGTATAGACCTCGTACTCCGCCAGACGCGGGTCACTGCCGGACATCGGCGGCACCCCGGGCAACTCCGGCACTTCCCGCTTCACCAGCGAGGCCAGCGGCCGCACGGCGCCGGACCGGATATGCGGCATCACCCCCGGCAGATCGCCGAACACCATCTGCACCTGCCCGGCCAGCAGATCCGCCATGGCCGGGCCGGTGCCGCGATAGGCCACATGCGTCAGCTCCACCCCCATCATCAGCGAGTAGAGCACGCCGCCCATATGCAGCGGCGTGCCGGTGCCGGAGGAGCCGTAATTGAGCTTCCCCCCATTGGCCCGTGCCCATTCATGGAATCCCGCCAGATCCCGGGGCGGCGCATCCGCCCGCACCACCAGGATGTAGGGAACGGTCGCCAGCAGGGAGATGGCGCGCAGGCTCGCCGCGGTGTCGAAGGGCACCGGGTCCATGGCCAGCGGCGCCATCATGATGCTGATGCTGCCCATCAGCACCGTGTTGCCGTCCGGCCGCGCCTGGATGACGCTGCGGGTGCCGATGGTGGAGCCCGCGCCGCTGCGGTTCTCCACCGCCACCGGCTGGCCCAGCAACTCGCTCATCCTGGGCGCCAGGATGCGGGCGGCGATGTCCGGGCTGCCACCCGGGGCGAAGGGCACCACCATGGTGATCGGCCGGTCCGGCCAGCCCTGCGCCGCGGCGGGACGCCCGCGCAGCAGCGGCGCGGCAAGCAGCGGCGTGGCGAACAGCGTTCGGCGTTGCATCCTGGCTCCTCCCGGTGATTGCCGGCAGGATCGCACAGGCCGGCGTTGCCGCAAGCCTGTCGCCGCCCTCGCGCGCCTCGGCGGCGCACCGGGCTTGCCCGCCCGGTATCACGCCATGGCATAAGGTCGGGGAATACGGCCGGGGCGGGGAATGGAGTCGGGCGCCACGCTGCACGGCGAGGATGCGGAGAACCGGCCAGGCAGCAGGCCGGGCCGGCCGGCGAGGCAGGTGGCGCCCGGCGGCAGCCTGGCCGGCCACCTGCTGGCCTTCGGCCTGCTGCTGCTGGTGCCGGCGGTCGGCCTCGGCGCCGTCGCCGCTTGGCACTCCATCCGCGCGTCGCAGCAGGAATTCACCGGACGATTGCAGGCAACAACCACCGCCCTGGCCCTCGCGCTCGACCGCGACATCGAAAGGCTGGTGGTGGTGGCCCGCGGCATGGCCGCCCTGCCGGCGATGCGGGAGGGGGATGCGGCGACGCTCATGGCGCTGCATGGCTGGGCCAAGCAATTCGCCGTCGATGCCGGCGCCGTCAATGTCTCGCTGCACGACACCTCCGGCACAAGGCAGCAATTGCTGAACACCCGCCTGCCACCGGGCAGCCCGCTGCCCAGCACCCCAGGCGACGAGGTCGGCCGGCTCATCGACCTGGCTGTGGAGCGCGGCGAGACGGGCGTCTCCAACCTCTTCACCGGCCGGGCCAGCGGGCAGTACCGCATTGCCATCGCCGCCCCGGTCCGGGCGGAGGGGCGCGTGGTGCGCGTCGTCCTCATCATCCTCACCCCGGACCGGCTCTCCGCCCTGCTCGCCCGGCTCATCTCCACCCCCGGGGGCAGCGCCGCCCTGGCCGACGCCACCGGCCGGATGGTCGCCCGCTCCGCCGAGGCGGAGCGGTTCATCGGTCGCCCCATGCCACCCTTCTTCGCCGGGACGGCGGGGCAGGCGGAAGGGCTGCTGCGCGGCCCCAATGCGGCGGGAGCGGAGACGGTGTTCGGCTTCCGCCACCTGCAGCAGGCCCCGGGCTGGGTGCTGGTGGTGGGGGAACCGGCCGAGGCGCTGCAGGAGTTCTGGCGCGGCCCGGCGCTCTGGCTGGCGAGCGGCGCCCTGGTCGCCATGCTGCTCGGCACGCTCGCCGCCTGGCGGCTCGGCATCGGCATCCTCCGCCCCATCGCGGCGCTGCGGCGGGAGGCGAATGCGGCGGCGGCCGGGCGGCCGGATGCGCTGACCACCGCCCCGGCCCCGTCCGGCGGCATCCGGGAATTCGCCGAGCTGCGCCAGGCCCTGGTGCGCGCCCATGCGGCGCTGCAGGCGGGCGAGCTGCGGCTGCGCGTGGCGATCGAGGCGGCGCGCCTCAGCACCTGGGAATTCGACGTCCGGCGCGGCCTCGGCTCCCGCCAGGGGGAGCTGACCTCCCGCCTGCCTTACCTGCCGGAAAGCAATATCGGGCTGGAGACCTGGCTGGCGCCGATCCACCCGGAGGACCGGCCGGCGGCGGAGGCCGAGATCCGCGCCACCCTGGCCGGGGAGCAGCCGGGCTTCGCGCTGGAATTCCGCGTGGCGGCGCCGGGGGGCGGGTGGCTCTGGGTCGCGTCCCACGGGGCGGTGGTGGAGCGGGAGGCAGGGAGCGGTACAGTGCTGCGCATCGCCGGCGTGGCCCAGGACGTCACCGCCAGGCGCACCGCGGCCGAGCGCCAGGCGCTGCTGGCGCGGGAGCTGGACCACCGCGCCAAGAACGCCCTGGCCGTGGTGCAGGCGGCGCTGCGCCTGACCCCGAAGGAGGACGCCGCCAGCTATGCCAGGGCGGTGGAGGGGCGGGTGCTGGCCCTGGGCCGGGCGCATGATCTGCTGGCGGAATCCCGCTGGCTGGGCGCCGATTTCCGCAGCCTGGTGGAGGCGGAGCTGGTGCCCTTCCTGGGGGATCCGGCGGGGGGCGACCCGGTGCCGCCGCGGGCCGAGCTGTGCGGGCCGCAGGTCACCCTGCCGCCGGCCGCGGCGCAGCCGATTTCCATGGCGCTGCATGAGCTGGCGACCAACGCCATGAAATACGGGGCGCTCTCCCGGCCCGGCGGGCGGGTGGCGCTGAGCTGGAGCCTGGAGACGGCCAGCGGCGTGCTGCGGCTGCGCTGGGAGGAGCGGGGCGGTCCCGCGCTGGAAGGGGAGCCGGCGCGGCGCGGCTTCGGCACGCGGGTGGTGCAGGCGACGGTGGTGGGACAGCTCGGCGGCAGCATCCAACGGGCCTGGGAGCGCGAGGGGCTGCGCTGCGAGATGGCCATCCCGCTGCGGGCGGTGCGGCCGGGAACGGGGGAGTGAGGGAAGGATGGGACCGCCGCCCCCCCTTGGCGGCGGCGCCGCCAACTCCGCCGGCGACCGGACCTGTCCCCGGAGGCCGGGCCGAGTCCGGGGCCCCTGCCCTCGACCAGCTTATCTCCGGTCAGGTGATTCCACCTGATCGGAGATGGCTCTAGAGCAGATCGCCGTAGGGCGGCACCGCCCGAAGGCGTGAATCTGCTCTGCAAACAAAGGCGTAGAGCGTTTTCGGTGAACGCATGTAAACCGAAAACGCTCTAGCCCCGCGCCACCGCCTCGGCGATCGCCTTGCCCACATCCACCGTGCCGGCCTGGCCGCCCATGTCCCGCGTCCGCGGCCCGCCCTCGGCCAGCAGCTTCTCGATGGTCTGGACGATGCAGTCCGCCGCCGCCTTCTCCCCCAGATGCTCCAGCATCATGGCGCCGGACCAGATCTGCCCGATCGGGTTGGCGATCCACTTGCCGGCGATGTCCGGCGCCGAGCCATGCACCGGCTCGAACATGCTCGGATGGGCCTTCTCCGGGTTGATGTTGGCCGAGGCCGCGATGCCGATGGAGCCCGCCACCGCCGGGCCGAGGTCGGAGAGGATGTCGCCGAACAGGTTGGAGCCGACCACCACGTCGAACCAGTCCGGATGCTGGACGAAATGGGCGCAGAGGATGTCGATGTGGAACTGGTCCGTCGTCACCTCCGGGTAGGTCTTCGCTATCTCGGCGAAGCGCTCATCCCAGTAGGGCATGGTGAAGGTGATGCCGTTGGACTTGGTGGCGCTGGTCACCTTCTTGCGCTTGCGGGTCATCGCCAGCTCGAAGGCATACTTGATGATCCGGTCGGTGCCGATGCGGGTCAGGATGCTCTGCTGGCTGACGAATTCCCGGTCGGTGCCCGGGAACATGCGGCCGCCGACCGAGCTGTACTCGCCCTCGGTATTCTCCCGCACCACGTAGAAGTCGATATCCTCCGGCCCGCGATTGGCCAGCGGCGACTTGGCGCCCGGCAGCAGCTTGCAGGGGCGGATATTGGCGTATTGGTCGAAGCCGCGGCGAATGGGGATGAGGAGCCCCCAGAGGGAGACATGGTCCGGCACGCCCGGCCAGCCGACGGCGCCGAGGAAGACGCTGTCCGACTGCCGGAGCTGGTCCAGCCCGTCGTCCGGCATCATCTTGCCGGTCTTCTGATAGGTCTCGCAGGACCAGTCGTAATGGGTGAGCTCGAGCTCGAAGCCGAAGCGACGGGCGGCGGCATCCAGCACGCGCAGCCCCTCGGGCGTGGTCTCCTTGCCGATCCCGTCGCCGGGGATGACGGCGATGCGGTGCTTGCGCGTGGCCATGGGCGCGATCCTCCAACCAGGGGGCGCACCCTGGCCGGGTGCGGGCGGGCGGGCAAGCCCTCTCGCCGCCTCTCCCCCTGGCGTCGCCCCCTGACGCCGGCCCCCTGGCGCCAGGCAGGGCAACGGGCCTAAACCACGCCATGCCCAGCGCCGCCGATCTTGCCCCCTATGCCGGCTTCGCCCTCGCCGAGGCCGCCATCCCCGAATTGCCGAACCGCTACCGCGGCAAGGTGCGGGAGAATTACGATCTGCCGGGCGACCGCCGCCTGCTGATCGCGACCGACCGGCTCTCGGCCTTCGACATCATCCTGACCACCGTGCCGCTGAAGGGCCAGGTGCTGACCCAACTCGCCCGGCACTGGTTCGACGCGACGGCCGATCTCTGCCCCAACCACGTCATCGAGTACCCGGATCCGAACGTGCTGCTGTGCCAGCGGCTGACCATCCTGCCGGTCGAGATCGTGGTGCGGGACTACCTGGCCGGCACCACCTCCACCGCCATCCTCACCATGTACCAGGGCGGGAGGCGGGAGATGTACGGGCATCGCTTCCCGGACGGCCTCAGGCCGAACCAGAAGCTGCCCGAGACCATCATCACCCCGACCAGCAAGGCCTTCGATGCCGGGCATGACGAGGAGCTCTCGGCGGCCGAGATCCTGGAGAAGGGGTTGTTGACCAAGACGCAGTGGGAGGAGGTCTCGGCCCGCGCCCTCGCGCTCTTCGCTCGCGGCCGGCAGATGGCCGCCGAGCGCGGGCTGATCCTGGTGGACACGAAATACGAGTTCGGCGTGGACGAGGCCGGCCGCATCCTGCTGGCCGACGAGATCCACACCCCGGATTCCAGCCGCTACTGGTTCGCCGGCAGTTACGAATCGCGCTTCGCGGCCGGCGAGGCGCCGGAGAGCTTCGACAAGGATTTCGTCCGCCGCTGGGTGGTGGCGCGCTGCGACCCCTACAAGGACCCGATCCCCCCCATCCCGGACGAGATCCGGCTGGAAGCCGCCGCCCGCTACATCCAGGCCTTCGAGACCATCACCGGCCAGGACTTCCCGCTGCCCCCGCCGGCCCAGCCGGTGCTGCCGCGCATCCGGGCGAATCTGGCGCGGTTCTTCTGACGGAAGCAGCAGGCGCGGCGCGACCAGGCGCCGCCGGACGGCCCCGCTCATCAGCCGCGCCGGTCACCGCCCTCCGGATAGCGGCCGGGCCTTGGCCTGGAGCAGCCTCCGACCTGATGGATCACGCCGTGATCCATCAGGTCGGGGATAAGCCGCTTTAGAGCAGATCGCCGTAGGTCGGCGTCGCCCGAAGGCGTGAATCTGCTCTGCAGGCAAAGGCGTAGAGCGTTTTCGGTGAACGCATGTGAACCGAAAACGCTCTAGATATTTATTTCCCAGAGCAAGAAATCCGATCCGCTGATTCCACCTGATCGGATATTGCTCCAGCCCTCTCCCCGGACGCCGCCGACCCTCGGCCCGCCTGCCCGAATTCCGGTGCCCGCGCCGGCGCCGGCCGCAGGTCGCGCAGGATCACCAGCTCGCCGGAGAGCTGGCGCCGCTGGTGATAGCCGGCCAGGGCCGCCTCGAAGGCCGCCTCGCAGTCCGGCCCATGCAGCTCGATAGCCAGCGCCCCCACCTTCGGCAGCCAGGCCTCGACGCCGTCGCGGAAGATCACCGCCTCGCTGCCCTCGATATCCACCTTGAGCAGGTCGATCCGCGGCAGGCCGAGATCGGCGAGGCAGACGGCATCGACATCCCCGGCCTCGCCCGGTCCTGCCTCCCGCACCTTCACGCCCCATTCGTCGCCGCGGCGCGCCTCCACCACCAGCCGGCAGCTCCGGCTCCAGACCCCAGCCTCGATCAGCCGCACCCGGTCGCCATAGGAGGCGAGGTTGCGCCGGCAGAGCGCCGCATTGCCCGGCGAGGGCTCGATCGCGACGAGCCGGGCGCGGGGGAACATCTCCAGCAGGAAGGCGCTGGTGTAACCGACATTGGCGCCGCAATCGACGATCACCTCGGGGTCGAGATCGGCGAGCACGCCGTATTCCTGCGCCACCAGCACCTGGCGGTAGGTCATCGCATCGCTGGTGCCGACCCGCAGCGCGACCTCATGCCGCAGGCAGCCCGGCTGCATCCGGACCAGCGACTCCTCGCCCCGGCTGCGGAATTGCTGCCGCAGCCGCCATTCCAGCGCGCCCCGAAGGCCGATGCAGCGCGTCAGATCGCGCAGATACCTGGCTTGCTGCCGCAGTTCGCCCTGGATGCCCATGAAATGCCCGGCTCCGTTACGACATAGATTCGTATCATTTTTATGACTTCGGTTCAACCACCGGGCGCAGCCGCGACCCGCCCGCCGGCCGTTCAAGCTGCGTTGCTATTAGTTAGCTTGCGCTCTAATCCTCGGCGGAGATGCGGTCCGACCCGCCCTGCGCCCCGGTCCGTGCCGGCGTTCCGGCCGGCCGCCGCTGGTCCGGTTCCTGCTTGGCTGTCCCCGCCCGGGGCCCGGCCGGGCCAGGCAACCAGAAGGGAGGCGAACGATCCGCCACCAGCCAAGGGATGTCGGCGCATGAGCACCAAGGCTTCCAGGGATGCCGCCAAGGCGGCGCAGCCCGCCGGCAAGGGGCGGGCGCCGCTCTGGCTCCTCGCCCTCATCACCTTCAGCGGCACGCTGGCCATGCATGTCTTCGTGCCCGCCCTGCCCCAGGCGGCGGCGGCGCTCGGCGCTAGCCCGGGGGCGACGCAGCTCACCATCAGCTTCTACATCCTCGGCCTCGCCCTCGGACAGCTCGTCTATGGTCCGGTCTCGGACCGCTTCGGGCGACGCCCGGTGCTGGTCTTCGGCCTCGTCCTCTATGCCCTGGCCGGCTTCGCCGCCCTCCTCGCCCCCAATGTCCATCTGCTCATCCTCGCCCGGCTGCTGCAGGCGCTGGGCGGCTGTTCCGGCCTCGTCCTCGGCCGCGCCATGGTGCGGGACGGGGCCACACCCGGCGAGGCGGCGCAGCGCCTGGCGCTGATGAACCTGATGGTGGTCGCCGGCCCCGGCATCGCCCCGCTGATCGGCACCCTGCTGGCGGAGACCGCCGGCTGGCGCTCCATCCTCCTGGCGCTGGCCGGCCTTGGCATCTTCAACCTGCTGCTGGCCTGGAAGCTGCTGCCGGAGACCGGCGGTGGCGCCGGCAAGAGCGCCGGGGCGGTGCTGCGCAGCTATCTCGGGCTGCTCCGCACCCCCGCCTTCCTCGGCTTCACCCTGGGCGGGGGCTGCGCCAGCACCGCCATGTACGCCTATGTCGCCGCGGCGCCCTTCATCTTCATCGACCAG
Organism: Siccirubricoccus soli; assembly: GCF_024178315.1. Taxonomy (GTDB): domain Bacteria; phylum Pseudomonadota; class Alphaproteobacteria; order Acetobacterales; family Acetobacteraceae; genus Siccirubricoccus; species Siccirubricoccus soli. Next base: position 25,070 of record NZ_JAMZIK010000030.1, read on the forward strand.
CTCCACCGGCCGGGGCATGAGGTGGGCTTCTACCTGGCACTGAACTTCCTCGGCCTATGGCTCGGCACCCTGGCGGCGAGCCGGCTGGCCGGGCGTCTCGGCGCGCCGCGGCTGCTGGTGCATGGCAACCTGCTGAGCCTGATCGGGGCGGTGGGGTTCCTCGCCGCCATCCTCACCGGCGTCCTCGATGTGAAGCTCACCGTGCTGACCATGGCGCTGTTCTCCTTCGGGGTGGGCACCGCCGCTCCCGCCGCGCTGGCCGAGGCGATGAGCGTGAACCCGCTGGTGGTCGGCTCCGCCTCCGGCCTCTACGGCTTCGGCCAGATGGGCATCGGCGGCATCTCCACCTCGCTTGCCGGCATTGGCGGCAATCCCGCCCTGGCGGCCGCGCTGGTGCTGGTCAGCGCAGGGGTGATCGCCCAGTTCAGCTTCCGCCTGGCGCTGCGCGGGCGGCGGGGCTGAAACCGGGGCGGCCGGTTCAGCGGCCGACTCACACCGGGGTCCGGGGTCAGGTCCTGGCCCCGGCGGGGGGGGTGGGGGCAGCATCCCCGATGCTCTCACCGGACTTCAATGTTTTCTGATAAAACTTTGAGTTATAAAAACTTGCCCAACCGGCACGGCCAGCGCCACCAGCCCCACCCACACCGCCGGCCGCAGCTCGAAACTCACATCAAGATTGGCTGCCAGGATCCTGGCAGCCGGCAGATTCGTCCCCAGCGCGTACCAGGCATATTCGATCAGCGCCGCCCCCAGCGCGGCTGCCGGGGCCAGCGCCAGCAGCGCCGGCTTCTGCGTCTGCCACCCCGCCGGCAGCAGCCGCCACAGCGCCAGCCAGAGCAGCAGCCCGGCTGCCAGCACCGCCTCCCACAGCCCGGATTTCGGCGATTGCAGGAAGAAGTGGAACACGCCGAGCGCGGCGATCGGCCAGATCAGCAGGTGCAGCCGCTTCCAGCGCCGCCCCAGCGCCTTCACCCAGCCATCGGTGGAGGTCCAGCCGAGCGCCGCCATGGCCAGCAGCGCGACGAAGCCGATGGTCAGGTAGAAACGCTTCGCGATCTCGGCGGCGACGTGCAGCAGGCGGAAATTCTCGTTCGCCGCATACATGCCGAGATGCAGCAGCGCGTAGCCCAGCGCGCCGAGGCCGATCATCCGCCGGAGCGTCGCCAGCCGCGGCTGCGCCAGGATGCGGGCGAAGGGCGTCACCGCCAGGGTCAGCAGCAGCAGGCGGATGGCCCAGAGGCCGATCTCCCTGAGCCCGTCCTTCCAGGGCTCCGGCCCCAGCGCATCGATGGCGGCCAGCCAGGCGATCCAGGCGCCGGGGGCGAGCAGCAGGGCGAAGGTCATGGCCTTCAGCCAGGAGAAGCGCCCGGCCCGGTCCCGCCAGGGGAAGGGAAAGGGCCGCGCCCGGCCGGGCGGCAGGGCGGATGGGAAGGCGGTGCGGAGCATGGTCTGCATCATGCCTGCAATTCGTTCGTCCTGCGGCTGCGGTAACTCCCTTCCCTCACCACAGGCCGCGGGCACGGATCGCGGCGGCAACCCGCCCGGTCTCGTCCAGCGACGCCCGGGCGAAGGGGACGGGCGCGGCGTCCAGCGTCCGGGCCTGGCCGGCCGCCACCAGGCTCTCGGCCAGGCGCAGGTGGCGCGGGCCGAGGCCGCCCGGATCGGCAATGAAGACCGGGACGGCGGTCGCCAGCGCCTCCGACAGCATGGAGACGGAATCGCCGGTCACCACCACCGCATCCGCCCAGGCGAGGAAGCCGGCATAGGGGTTCGGGCCGGGATCGCCCGGCCGGTAGAGACGGTGCGGATGCCCGGCCAGCCGGGCGGCGATCGCCTCTGCCGCCGCCGGGCCGCTGCGGCGGCTGGTGGTGGCCAGCACGCTGCCGGCGAAGCCGCGGAGCCGCGCCGCGATCCCCGCCGCCACCTCCGGCGCCATCGGCCCCTGCGTGCCGGGCTTGCCGCCCACCAGCAGGGCCACCCGCGGCGGGGGCAGATCGGCCAGCGCCGCCCATTCCCCCCGTGCCGCCGCCAGCCGGGCCGGGGAGAGGCGATGGCAGGCGCCGAGGATCTCCAGCAGGTTCGGCGCCGGGGCGGGTGAATCGTGCCGGCCGATCACCAGCAGGTCGAAACCGGCGGCGCCGAACCCGGGCCGCATGCAATGGACCAGCCGCGCCCCGCGCCGCCCCAGCCAGCGCGCGACCGGGCCGGCGCGGCGGCCGGCCGAGAGGACCAGGCGCGGCCAGGGCGGCTGGATACTCGCCCGTGCCGCCGGGCTGAGCCCTGCCAGCGTCGGCCAGGGAAAGGGCAGCTTCGCCCCCCTGCCCCAGTCCAGATCCACGGTCCGGAAGGGCGCCCCCAGTCGCTCCGCGATGCCCAACGCCTGCGCCGCCGTACCGGCACGCGGATCCGCCAGCACCCAGATCCCGTCGGTCATGGACGCGCCCGGTCCCCAAGGTTACGAGAGACCGAAATTCCGCCTGCAGGGGACTGCGCCATGGCCATGCAACATGCTTCCGACTGGGACCGCGACGCCGCGCTGACCACCGCGCGCATCCTGCTGGAGATTAAGGCGGTGAATTTCCGCCCGGAGGAGCCCTATACCTTCACCAGCGGCTGGAAGAGCCCCGTCTATATCGACTGCCGCAAGATCATCTACTTCCCCCGTGCCCGGAACAAGATCATGGACCTGGGCGTCGAGAAGATCGGCCGGCATATCGGCTATGAGACGATCGACGCGGTGGCGGGCGGCGAGACCGCCGGCATCCCCTTCGCCGCCTGGATCGCCGACCGCCTGGCCGCGCCCATGGCCTATGTTCGCAAGCAGCCCAAGGGCTTCGGCCGCGGGGCGCAGATCGAAGGTGACGTGCCGGAGGGCAAGAACACCCTGCTGGTCGAGGACCTGACCACGGATGGCGGCAGCAAGATCAAATTCGCCCAGGCTTTGCGCGATGCGGGGGCGATCTGCGACCATACCTTCGTGGTGTTTTATTACGGCGTCTTCCCCGGCAGCTTCGAGGCGATGAAGGGCATGGGGCTGAACCTGCACCATCTCTGCACCTGGTGGGACGTGCTGGAGGTGTGCCGGGAGCGCCCCTATTTCTCCGAGACGGCGCTGAAGGAAGTGCGGAAATTCCTCGAGGACCCGACCGGCTGGTCCAAGGCGCATGGCGGCATCGGCGCGGCGGGGGAAGGCAAGCCGAAGTAGGGAGGGCGGGATGACGCTGTACCGGGTCGAACTGCCGGAGGATGTGGCCGCGGCGCTGGAGCGCGTGGCCCTGAGCCGCGGCTCGACGCCGGAGGCGCTGCTGCGCGCGGCGGCCTCGGCGCTGGTGCAGGCCGACCCGGCGGCGGAGCGGGCCGCGCTGGAGGCAATGCTCGCCGCGGCCGAGGCGGAGATCGACGCCGGGCGCGCCGTGCCGCATGCGGAGGTGATGGAGGAGTTGCGGGGCTGGGCCGCCGGCCTGCGCCAGCGCTGATCCGGCCGGGATGGAGCTGCTCTGGTCGCCGCTCGCCCGGGCGCAGCTCCGCGAGGCGCGGGATTTCATCGCCCAGGACAATCCGGACGCCGCCGACCGACTGGTGGCCGCGATCGAGACCGCGGCGGCGCATCTGCTGGTCTTCCCGCAGTCCGGCCAGGCGACTGGCCAGCGGCGGCGTGCCTGGCAGGTGCCGCGGACTCCCTTTCGCCTCATCTACCGGGTGCGGGGCGAGAGGCTCGACATCCTCATGGTCTGGCATGGAGCACGGGCATGGCCTTTCGACGAATCCTGATCGCCGCCCTCCTCCTCGCCCCCGGTCTTGCTTCCCCCGCCGCCGCCCAGCCGGCGCGGGAGACGCTGACCATCGGCATCACCCAGTACCCCTCCACCTTCCATCCCAATATCGACGCCATGCTGGCGAAGTCCTACGTCCTTGGCTTCGCCCGCCGGCCGCTGACCGCCTATGACCCCGACTGGCAGCTCATCTGCATGCTCTGCGAGACGCTGCCGACGCTGGAGAACGGCCTCGCCGAGCGGGAGACGACGCCGGAGGGCAAGCCCGGCCTCCGCCTGACCTACCGCCTGCGCGAGGATGCGCACTGGGGCGATGGCACGCCGGTCTCGGCCGAGGATCTCCGCTTCGCCTGGGAGGCGGGGCGAGAGGCGGCGACGGGCTTCGGCGGCACGGAATTCTACCGCTCGGCCTATGCGCTGGAGGTGGTGGATGCCCGCACCATCACCCTGCACCTCGACAAGGTGACCTTCGACTTCGCCTCCATGGGCGATTTCCAGCCCCTGCCCGCGCATATCGACCGCGCCCGCTGGCAATCCGCCCCCCGCCTCTACCGCAACCGCACCGCCTACGACACCGAGACCACCAATCCCGGCCTCTGGAACGGCCCCTACCGCATCACCGGGGTGCAGCCCGGCGCCGGGGTGACGCTGGAGCTGAACCCGGCCTGGCGCGGCCCCGCCCCGGCCTTCCGCCGCATCCAGATCCGCAGCGTGGAGAACACCGCGGCGCTGGAGGCCCAGCTTCTGGCCGGGCAGCTGGACATGATCGCCGGCGAGCTCGGCCTGCCGGTGGAGCAGGCGGCGGCGCTGGAGCGCCGCACCCGCGACCGTTTCCGCATCACCACCAAACCCGGCCTGGTCTATGAGCATCTGGACCTGAACCGGGACAACCCGGCGCTCGCCGATCCGCGGGTGCGGCAGGCGCTGCTGCTCTCGGCCGACCGTGCCCAGATCGTCGCCCGGCTCTTCGATGGGCGGCAGGCCCTCGCCGCCACCAGCGTGAACCCGCTGGACCGGATGCATGACGACAGCCTGGCCCCGGCCCCCTACGACCCCGCCCGCGCCGCCGCGCTGCTGGACGCGGCCGGCTGGAGGCGCGGCCCCGACGGTATCCGCCGCAACGCCGCCGGGGAGCGGCTGGCGCTGGAGCTGATGACCACCGCCGGCAACCGGGCGCGGGAGGCGGTGCAGCAGGTGCTGCAGGGCATGTGGCGGCAGGCGGGAATTGAGGTCCGCATCCGCAACGAGCCGCCGCGGGTCTTCTTCGGCGAGACCATGTCGAAGCGCCGCTTCCAGGGCCTCGCCCTCTATGCCTGGCTCAGCGCGCCGGAAAGCGTGCCGCGCACCACCCTGCATTCCGAGGAGATCCCGACCGAGGCCAGCAACTGGTCCGGGCAGAATTTCGGCGGCTACCGCAACCCGGAGATGGACCGGCTGATCGAGGCGATTCCGGTGGAGCTGGACCGGGAGAAGCGCCGCGCCCTCTGGTCCCGGCTGCAGCAGCTCTATGCCGAGGAGCTGCCCGCCCTGCCCCTCTGGTTCCGCGCCGATGCGCATATCTGGCCGCGTTGGCTGGCCGGGGTCCGGCCCACCGGGCATTTGAATTCCACCCCCCTCTGGGTCGAGGAATGGCGCGTCGCGCCCCAGTGACACACGGGTCCGGACTCACGCCGGGGTCCGGGGCCAAATCCCGGCCCCGGCGGGGCTTGGCGGCACTGCCGCCAACGGGGGCAGAGCCCCTCGCCGGGGGGAGGCGACAGCCCCAGCGACCCGATCTAAGCTCCCCAGTCCGAGGAGGACGCCCGATGCCTGAAAGCCCCATCGACCCGAAGCTGATGACGGAAACCCGGCTGCCGCTCGCCGGGCTGCGCGTGCTGGACCTCACCCTGGCTCGCGCCGGCCCCACCTGCGTCCGTCACCTGGCCGATTGGGGCGCCGATATCATCCGGGTGGAGCCGCCGGCGGCGGGCGACGGCCTCGGCGGCGCGCGGGACGGGTTCGACCAGGTCAACCTGCACCGCAACAAGCGCGGGCTTTCCCTGGACCTCAAGAACCCGGCCGGCCATGCCGCCTTCCTCCGCCTCGCCGCGACCGCCGACATCCTGGTCGAGAACATGCGGATGCAGGTGAAGCACCGGCTGAAGATCGCCTATGACGATCTGAAGGAGCTGAACCCGCGGCTGATCTATGCCTCCATCTCCGGCTTCGGCCAGACCGGCCCCTATTCGAAGCGCGGCGGCGTGGACCAGATCGCCCAGGGCATGGGCGGGCTGATGACCATCACCGGCGAGCCGGGCCGCGGCCCGATGCGCGTCGGCATCCCGATCAACGACCTCACCGCCGGCAATCTGCTGGCCATGGGCATCATGATGAAGCTCTACGACCGCGAGCGGACGGGCAAGGGCGGCTATGTCCATACCTCCCTGCTGGAAGCCCAGGTCTTCATGCTGGATTTCCAGGCGACGCGCTGGCTGATGGATGGCGAGGTGCCGGGCCAGGCGGGCAACGACCATCCGGTGAACATCCCGATGGGCGTCTTCCCCACCGCCGACAAGCCGATCAACATCGCCGCCTCCTCGTCCAAGCTGTGGGAGGCCTTCTGCAAGGCCGCGGGCCATGAGGAATGGCTCGAGGTGCCGGAGTGGAAGACGCCGAAGGGCCGCAGCGCCGACCGCGCCCGGGTGAACGCCACCATCGCCGAGGTGACGAGGACCAGGCCCTCCGAATGGTGGGTGCTGAAGCTGGAGGAGGCCGGCATCCCCTGCGGCCCGGTGAACAACATCCGCGAGGTCTTCGAGGACCCGCAGGTGCAGCACCTGGAGATGGCGATGCCGATGCGCCACCGCACGCGCGGCGACATCAAGGTGGTCGCCCAGCCGGTGAACCTTGAGGGTGTGGAGACCGGCTTCTACCGCGACATCCCCAATCTCGGCGAGCACAACGAGGAAATCCTGCGCGAGGCGGGGCTGAGCGCCGCCGAGATCCAGGAGCTGAAGGACAAGGGCGCGCTGGGCGGCGGCTGAGGCGTGCGGTTCGGCCTGCGGATTCAAGGGAGTCCAGGGGCGCTTCGGCCCCTGGGCGGGATGGAAGCTTGAGAGGGGGTCGCACCGCAGGCCCGGCTTGCGGCGCGCGGACCTCCCGCAACAGGGGCGCGGCATCGGCGCCGGTGACGAGGAGAGGCGAGGCATGAGCAATTTCGAGTTCGCGGAGGGGAAGATCCTCGCCAGCATCGAGGGCGGCGTCGGCAAGGTGGTGTTCAACCAGCCGGAAAAGCGCAACGCCATGTCGGTGAACATGTGGGAGGGGATGGGCGCCGCCCTCGACCTCTTCGCCGAGGATCCGAATGTCCGCTGCGTCGTCCTCACCGGCGCCGGCGACAAGGCCTTCGTCTCGGGCGCCGACATCTCGCAGTTCGAGAAGGTGCGCAACAACGCCGATGCGCAGAAGGAATACGACAAGCTCACCAGCGCCGGGCGCCGCAAGCTCGCCAATTACGAAAAGCCGGTGATCGCGCAGATCCGCGGCTTCTGCATGGGCGGCGGGCTTGGCATCGCGATGTCCACCGATATCCGCATCGCCTCCGATGACAGCCAGTTCGGCATCCCGGCGGCGAAGCTCTCCATTGCCTATGGCTTCGACATGGTCCGCGCCCTGGTCGATCTCGTCGGCCCGGCCCATGCGCATATGATCCTGATGACCGGCGAGCGCTTCGACGCGAAGGAGGCCGAGCGCATCGGCCTGGTGAACAAGGTGGTGCCGGCGGCGGAGCTGGAGGCGACGGTCGCCAAGCTCACCGCGACGCTGGCCGGCAACGCCCCGCTCTCGCTGAAGACCAACAAGATGACGGTGAAGGCCGTCTGCAAGGACCGGGCCGACCGGGACATGGAGCAGATCAAGGCCGCCATGGCCGCCTGCTTCGACAGCGCGGACTACAAGGAAGGCCGCCGCGCCTTCATGGAGAAGCGCAAGCCGGTCTTCACCGGTCGCTGAGCCCCAGCCACACGCAATTTTACGGATGCGCCCGGCCTGTCCCTTGTCTAGGATGGCCGAGCCATGACGCGGCCGGAAAGACCGTGCAGGCAGGCTTGGTTTGCCCGCGGCCGGGGCCATCTGGCTGAGGCCATTCCCGGCAGGATCGGGCCGCGACAGGGATGCTGCGTATCACAGGCCGGGCCAACCGGCCGGGTTGGGATCGGAACGAAGGACGAGGAGCCGGAATGGACGGAAATATCGAGGCGCCCATCGCCATGGCGCGGCCGCAGGGCTGCGACCTGGCCACGTCGCCGCCAGAGACCTGCGCGGCGGAGCATGAGGGCGCCCCGATCTCCCGCATCGTTGCCGAGGTGGTGGGGCGCTTCCCGGGGGAGCGCATCAGCCTGGGCGAGATGGCGGAGGCCTTCGGCGACCGCGCCTTCGGCCTGCTGATCCTGCTGCTGCTGCTGCCCTCCCTGCTGCCCGGCATGGCCTCCGTCTTCGGCACGCCGGTGCTGCTGCTCGGCGTCCAGATGGGGCTCGGCCGGCAGGTGCCGTGGCTGCCGAAGATCCTGGCGCGGCAGAGCGTGAAGCGGGAGGACCTGCTCCGCCTCACCAACTCCTCCTCCAAATGGCTTGCCAGGGTCGAGCGCTATGTGAAGCCGCGGCCGGGCTTCTTCACCACCCCGCTCTCGGACCGGCTCTTCGGCTGGCTCACCGCCTATGTCGCCATCATGCTGATCCTGCCGGGGCCTGGCACCAACGGCCCGCCGGCCTTCGGCAACATCGTCATGGCGCTCGGCCTCGTCGAGCATGACAGCCAGGTCACCGGCTGGGGCATGGCGCTGACCGTCGCGGGCTGCGCCTTCGCCACCTTCGTCCTCGTCGCCATCTGCTGGCTCGGCGTCGCCGCGCTCGGCTTTGTCTTCTGATCCCCGCGACGTCGCGGGGGCCTCGGCAGCACAGCCTTTCCCATGCCTCGCACAGGCTGCCGCAGCGAAGCCGTGGCAGCGCAACCGGCGGCACGGATCCTAGACCGGGCGCCGGGCGCCCGGCACGCGTGGCGTCCTGCGATGCCGCGCGACGCGAGGAGACCCGCGAACCCGGTAGGCGCCGCCATGACAGCGCAGCAGGCGGCGCGGTTTGTAACGCGTGTCTCGCGCCCCGCGGCCGGTCTTGCAAAGCCCTCGCACGCGAGTAAACCGGGCGGCATCGGGGGCAGCCAGGGGGGGCAGTCTTGTCCGCGCTGATCGAGATCGAGCGCCTGACCAGGCGCTTCGGCGGCTTCACCGCCGTCGACGACGTGTCCTTCACGGTGAACCGGGGCGAGGTGCTGGGCTTCCTCGGCCCCAACGGCGCCGGCAAATCCACCACCATGCGCATGCTGGCCGGCTTCATGCCGCCCAGCTCGGGCACCGCCCGCATCTGCGGCGCCGATATCCTGGAACAGCCCGTGGCGGCCAAGCGCCATCTCGGCTTCCTGCCGGAGGGCGCGCCCACCTATCCGGAGATGACCGTCACCGGCTTCCTGGAATTCGCCGGCCGCATCCGCGGCTTCAAGGGCGGCGAGCTCGATGACCGCGTGGCCCACGCCATGCTCCTGACGCAGCTGGAAGGCGTCCGCCTGCAGCCGATCGAGACCCTCTCCAAAGGCTTCAAGCGGCGCGTCGGCCTGGCCCAGGCCCTGCTGCACGACCCGCCCGTGCTGGTGCTGGACGAGCCGACCGACGGCCTCGACCCCAACCAGAAGCATGAGGTGCGGGAGCTGATCCGCCGCATGGCGCCGGAGAAGGCGATCGTCATCTCCACCCATATCCTCGAGGAAGTGGGCGCCGTCTGCACCCGCGCCATCATCATCGCCCGCGGCCGCGTGGTGGTGGATGCGCCGCCCGCGGTGCTGGAGGAGGAAGGAAGCAGCCTCGACGACGTCTTCCGCCGCCTGACGCTGGGCACCGAAGCGCATGCGGGAGAGACCGCCTGATGGCCCCCGCCCTCATCGTCGCGCGGCGGGAGCTGGCCGGCTACTTCGCCACCCCCGTCGCCTATGTGTTCATCGTCATCTTCCTGGTGCTGGCCGGGGCGCTCACCTTCACGCTGGGCAATTTCTTCGGCCGCGGCCAGGCGGATCTCCAGCCCTTCTTCGCCTTCGTGCCCTGGCTCTTCCTCTTCCTCGTGCCCGCGCTGACCATGCGGCTCTGGGCGGAGGAACGCCGGCTCGGCACCATCGAGCTGCTGCTGACCCTGCCCCTGCCGCAGTGGCAGGCGGTGCTCGGGAAATTCCTCGCTGCCTGGGTCTTCTGCGGCATCGCCCTGCTGCTGACCTTCCCGCTGGTGGTCACGGTCAACCTGCTCGGCCAGCCGGACAATGGCGTCATCCTCTCCGGCTATCTCGGCTGCCTGCTGGTGGCCGGCGCCTATCTCGCGGTCGGCGCTGCCGTCTCCGCCATGACCAAGAACCAGGTCATCGCCTTCGTCCTCGCCGTCGCGCTCTGCTTCGTCTTCGGCACGGCGGGCAGCCCGGTGGTGACGGAGTTCCTCAGCACGCGCCTGCCCATCCTGGCCGATATCGCCCGCGGCATCTCGGTCGCGGAGCGCTTCGGCGGCTTCACCCGCGGGCTGGTGGCGGCGCGCGACCTGGTCTTCTTCGCCAGCTTCATCGGGTTCTTCCTGTTCCTGAACGCGGTGGTGCTGGACCACCGCAAGGCGGATTGAGGCCATGAGCGCGACTTCCCCTGCCGCTTCGGACAAGCCCGCGCGCGCCGGCGGCACGCCCGGGCCCGCGCGCGCCGGCGCGCGACGCCTCTGGTCCTCGGCCCTCGGCCTGCTGGCCGCGGCGGTGCTGGCCGTCGGCGTCAACCTGCTGGCGGAGCGGCTGTTGCCGCGCGCCCGCCTCGACCTGACGCAGCAGCACCTCTACACATTGGCCGACGGCACGCGGCAGATCCTCGCCGGGCTGCGCGACCCGATCACGCTGCGTCTTTTCTACTCCCGCCGCCTCGGCGCCGAGATCCCGGTCTATGGCGCCTATGCCGACCGGGTGCGGGCGATGCTCGACGAATACGTCGCCCTCTCCAACGGCCGCCTGAAGCTCGAGGTCTACGACCCCGAGCCCTTCAGCGAGACCGAGGACCGCGCCATGGCGCTCGGCCTGCAGGGCGTGCCGGTCGACCAGTCGGGCGAGCAGGTCTATTTCGGCCTCTCCGGCAGCAACCTGGTGGATGAGGAGCGCAGCATCGCCTTCTTCCAGCCGGACCGGGAGCGCTTCCTGGAATACGACCTGACGCGGCTGGTCTATGAGCTCTCCAACCCGACGCGACCGGTGGTCGGCGTCATGTCGTCCCTGCCGCTGAACGGCGACCCGCGGGCGATGATGCTGCGCAACCCGGCCCTGGCCCAGCCCGCCGTGGTGATGCAGCAGCTCCGGCAATTCTTCACCGTGCGCGACGTGCCGCCGGATGCGCAGGCGATCGAGCCGGATGTGCAGGTGCTGCTGGTCGCGCATCCGCAGCACCTCTCGGAGGCGGCGCAATACGCCATCGACCAATTCGTGTTGCGCGGCGGCAAGCTGATCCTGCTGCTGGATCCGCACAGCGAAGCCCAGGCCAGCCGTCCCGGCCCCACCGGCCAGCCGCCGAGCGACACCGCCAGCTCCCTCCCCCGCCTGCTGAATGCCTGGGGGCTGGAGGCCTCGCCCGACCAGGTGGTGCTCGACCTCCGCGGCGCCTGGCGGGTCCGCGCCAACCCGCAGGACCGCGTCCAGGCGGTGGACTACGTCGCCTGGTACAACCTGGCGGGCGACAGCCTGAACCGCACCGAGGTCTCCCTGGCGCAGCTGGAGCAGATCACCCTCGCCTCCGCCGGCCAGGTCCGGAAGAAGGAGGGGGCGACGGTGGAGTTCACCCCCCTGCTCACCTCCTCGCCGCAATCCATGCTGGCCGATGCGCAGCGCGTGCGGCAGGACCCCAACCCGGTGCGGTTGCTGGCGGAGTTCCGCCCCTCCGGCGAGCGCTACGTGCTGGCCGCCCGCGTCCGCGGCGAGCTGGCGACGGCCTTCCCGGACGGCCCGCCCCCGCCGCCCGAGGGCGCCGCGCGGCCGGAGAATTTCCCCGCCCACCGCGCCCGCAGCGAGGGCCCGGCGAACATCGTCGTCATCAATGACAGCGACGTGCTGGAGGACCGCTTCTGGGTCCGGGTGCAGGAATTCTTCGGCCAGTCCGTCGCCACCCCCTTCAGCGGCAATGGCAGCTTCATCGCCAACCTGGCGGATGCCCTCTCCGGCTCCGATGCGCTGATCTCGCTGCGCAGCCGCGGCGAGAGCCTGCGTCCCTTCGAACTGGTGGAGGACATCCGCCGCAACGCCGATGCGCAGTACCGCCAGACCGAGCGGCAGCTCACCGAGAAGCTGGAGCAGACGGAGCGGCGGCTGCGCGAGCTGCGCCAGGGGGGCGGGCAAGGGGGCAGCCAGGCCCAGGCCGTCATCACCCCGGAGCAGCGGGCGGAGATCGACGCGGCGCGGGCCGAGATCGTCGCCACCCGCCGCCAGCTCCGCGCCGTGCAGCTCGACCTCCGCCGCGACATCGAGGGGCTGGAGAATGTGCTGCGGCTGGTGAACGTGGCGCTGGTGCCGGCGCTGCTGACGGTCTTCGCCATCCTGCTCGCGGTGGTGCGGGCCAGGCGGCGCGCAGCGGCGAGGGCCTGAGCCATGCAGCGACGTCACCTCCTCCTCCTCGGCGGCGCGGCCGCCGCCAGCATCGCCGCCGCCCTGCTGCTGGCGCCCGAGCGGGTGGAGCAGCAGAGCCTGCCGGGCGGCGGCCTCGCCTTCCCCGGCCTTGCCGAGCGGCTGCAGGGCGCGGCGCGGATCGAGGTGAGGAAGCCCGACGCCACCCTGGTGCTGCTGCGCCAGGGTGAATCCTGGGTGCTGCCGGACAAGGCCGGCTACCCGGCACGGCCGGAGAAGGTGCGGGAGGCCCTGGTCGGCCTGACCGAGCTGCGGCTGATGGAGCCGCGCACCAGCGACCCCGCCCAGCTTGAGCGGCTGGGGCTGGACGACCCGGCGAAGCCCGGCAGCACCGCCCTGCTGCTCCGGGTGCTGGACGGCGCCGGCCAGCCGCTGGTGGAGCTGGTGGTCGGCCGCCGCCGCGTTCGCACCCAGGGCCATGTGCCGGAGAGCGTCTATGTCCGTCGGCCGACCGAGACCCAATCCTGGCTGGCCGAGGGGCGGCTCGCCCTGGATGCCGACCCGCAGCTCTGGATCGACCGCGACATCGCCAATTTCCCAGCCGGGCGGATCCGCAGCCTCGCCGTCACCCGCCCCGGCGAGGCGCCGCTGCGCCTGGTGCGCGAGGACGCGCCCGATGCCAGGCTGAAGCTGGCGGAACCCGCCGGCCAGGCCACCGATGAGGTGGCGGTGGAGGAGGTGGCGCGGGCCTTCGAATATCTCACCTTCCTCGAGGTGAAGAAGGCCGAGGAGCTGCAGGGCGAGGCGCTGGGCGAGGGCCGCTTCGGGCTGAGCGAGGGGCTCGGCATCACGGTCGCCGTGGCGAAGCAGGGGGAGAACATCTGGGTGAGGCTCTCGGCCGAGGGCGGCGAGGCGGCAGCGGCGCTGAATGCCCGCTGGCAGGGCTGGGCCTATCAGGTCGGCGCCTGGAAGGAGAAGGCCTTCATCCCCCGCTTGGCTGACCTGCTGCCCCGCCCGGCGGAGCCGGCCGCCCCAGCCCCTGTGGAAGCGCCCGCCGCGCCGGCCCCGGCCCCGGCGCAATGAGCGCGGTCCCGGAGCGGCGGGACTATCCCGGCCGGCCCTGGGTCGGCATCGGCGCCATCATCTTCGAGGATGAGCGCGTGCTGCTCGTCCGTCGCGGCAAGCCGCCGCGCGAGGGCTCCTGGTCCCTGCCCGGCGGCGCCCAGCATCTGGGCGAGCGCGCCGAGGCCTGCGCCCGGCGCGAGCTGTTCGAGGAGACGGGGATCGAGGCCGGCCCGCTGGAGCTGGCCGCGGTGGTGGACGGCATCACCCGGGACCCGGACGGAACGGTCCGCTACCACTACACCATCATCGATTTCTGCGGCCGCCGCAGCGGCGGCGAGGCGCGGCCGGGCGACGACGTCGCTGCCATCGCCTGGGCGCTGCCGGAGGAATTGCCGAGCTACGACCTGACGCCCGAGGTGCTGCGGGTGATCGCCGAGGCCAGGGTGAAGCTGGGCATGGGCTGAGCCGCCCGCGGCGGGCCCGACCCCGCCGGCACGGCGCCCCGGCGATGTGACCCTGGTCACAGCCCACGCTACCATGCCGGTTATATCGACGGCGCCCCTGCCGCCTCGAGGCCCGTCTATGCCGTTTGCCGCCTGCCCCCTCCGCGCCCCGCTGCTGCCGCCGGAGGCCAGGGCCGTGCTGGCCTTCTGGCAGGCGGAGGGCCTCGGCCCCGACCACCCGCCGGAACCGGCGTTGGCCACCCGCCTCGCCGCGCATTTCCTGGTGGCGCATGAGGCCGCGGCGCGGGGCGAGCGCGCCGCCTGGGCGGGCATGGCGGCCGGCAGCCTCGCCCTGGCCCTGCTGCTGGACCAGTTCCCCCGCCTCGCCTTCGCCGGCACGCCGCGCAGCTTCGCCACCGATGCGGCGGCGCGGCGCGTGGCCCATGCCGCCCTGGCCCTGGCGCAGGATCTGGACCTGCCGGCCGTCTGGCGGGTCTTCCTCTACCTGCCGCTCGGCCATGCGGAGGCGCTGAGCGACCAGGAGCTCTGCGTCGCCCTCAGCTCCCTGCTGCCGTCGCCGCATCCCGAGCAGGCCCGGGCGCGCCGCGACCAGATCCGCCGCTTCGGCCGCTTCCCGGCGCGGAACGCGGTGCTGGGCCGCGCCAGCACGGCGGAGGAGCGCTGCTTCCTGGCGGAGGCCGGCTGAAGCGCTCCGGGCCCGGGCGGGCCGCCCGGCCGCCCGGGGAATGTCGCGCAGGGAAGGGCCAGAGCGGTCCCAGGCCGGCACGGCCGGCGCGACACCGCCCCAAGGCCCGCCCGGCACCCTGCCATGCCTTGTCGTGTTCGGCGCCGGCGGCGCGCTGCCACGGCTTGCGGCGCCCGGCGGCGCAAGGCAGCCTTCGCCCAACAGGGAAGAGACGCCATGCCGGGACGCCGCCACCTCCTCGCCGCCGCCACCACGCTGCTGGCCGCGCCGGCCATGGCCCAGCCCATCGCCGGCGGGCGGCCGATCCGCCTCATCGTCCCCTTCCCGCCCGGCGGCGCGGTGGACCTGCTCGGCCGGCTGCTGGCGGAAAGGCTGGCGCCGGCCATCGGACAGAACGTCATCGTCGAGAATCGCGGCGGCGCCGGCGGCAATATCGGCGCGGATGCGGTGGCCAAGGCGGCGCCGGACGGCACCACGCTCGGCCTGCTCGGCGTCTCCACCCTCTGCGCCGCGCCCTTCCTCTATCGCTCCCTCCCCTTCGACACCCGGAAGGACTTCACCCCCATCGCCGCCATCGTCACCGGCGCCGTGCTCTGCGTGGTGAATGCGGACACGGCGCGGAAGAATGGGTGGCGGGATTTCGCCAGCCTCATCGCCTGGGCGAAGGCGCATCCGGGCGAGGTGCGCATGGGCTCCTCCGGCACCGGCACCACCAGCCATTTCACCATCGCCGCGGTGAACCGCTTCGCGGGCGTGGAGATCACCCATGTCCCCTATCGCGGTGGCGGACCGGCGATCAGCGACCTGCTCGCCGGCACCATCGACATGATGTTCGACGTGATGCCGGCGCTGATGCCGCATGTGCAGAGCGGGAAATTCCTGCCGCTGGCCGTCAGCAGCGCCGACCGGCTGGCGATATTGCCGGAGGTGCCGGGGATGAAGGACCTCGCCGCCTTCGGCCTGGGCGAGCTGGACATCCAGAGCTGGAACGCGGTGATGGCCCCGGCCGGGCTGCCGGCGCCCATCGCGGCGCAGCTTGCCGCGGCGCTGAAGGCCGTGGCGGCCGACCCGGCCTTCGTCGAGCGGCTGCGGCCGCTGGGCTACAGCGTGCGGACGACGGACAGTCCGGAGGCGCTGGCGGCGCTGATCCAGGCGGAGACGCCGCGGTGGCGGCAGCTCGTGGAGATATCCGGCGCGCAGCTGGATTGAGGGAGGGCTCTGGTTGCGGCGGTGCCGCAACCCCTCAAGCTCCCCCCCGCAAAGGGCCGAAAGGCCCTTTGAACCCGTGCGTCGGCAGGTTGAGCCTGCGCGCTATCCGCTCAGGGTTCCGAAGCTCTTTCGGCCTTTGGCGGGAGACAGCCCCTCAACCGATCCCCAGCCGCTTCAGCCGGAAGGCCTCTGCCGCATTCACCGCATGCTCCGGCACCCTGCCCTCCGCCAGCGCCCGCACCTGCGCCACCGTGTCGAAGGCCTGGTGCTCGATCGCCTCCGGCGTCAGCCCGCCGATATGCGGCGTGGCGATCACCTTCGGGTGCCGCGCCAGGGCGAGGCTCGGCATCTGGTCCGGCGCCCGGCCGACATCCAGCGCCGCCCCGGCCAGGTGCCCGCTTTCCAGCGCCGCCAGCAGCGCCACCTCCTCCACCAGGTTGCCGCGGGAAGGGTTGATGAAGAAGGCCCCGCGCGGCATGCACGCGAAGGCGGCGGCGTCCATCAGATTCTCCGTCTGCTCATTCGCCACGGCGAGGCAGACGAGGATGTCGCATTCCGGGAGCATCTCCTCGAGCGGCAGGTGCTCGATCCGCGCATCCTCCGGCGTCGCATGCGGGTCCGCCACCAGCACCCGCATGCCGAGGGTGAGGCCGAGCGGCGCCAGATACCGCCCGATGGCGCCATAGCCGATGATGCCGAGCGTGCTGCCCGCAAGCTGCCGCCCCATCTTCGCCGTCGGCACCTGCCCGGCATGGTACTCCACCGTCGCGGCGGTGATGCCACGGCAGAGATCCACCATCATCCCCAGCACCAGCTCCGCCACCGCCGGCACGAAGCCCGCCGTCGCCTGCGTCACCAGCACGCCCGCCCGGCTTGCCGCGGCAACGTCCACGTTGCGGATGTCGATGGCGCAGCGGTGGAAGGCGATGAGGTCCGGCGCGTTCTCGAAGGTCGTCGCTTCGCCCGGGGACTGCCGGTAGGAGATGATGCAGTGGCAGCCCGCCGCGGCCTCCGCCAGCTCCCGCCCCGCCAGGTGGCGGCCGGTCTCGTTCAGCCTGACCTCCGCCACTTCGCGCAGCGCCGCCAGGGCGCGGTCGCCGTAGTAATTCGCCAGCGCCTCCGGCGGGTGCGTCAGATAGACCTTCAGTCGGTTGCGCATGGCGTGTCTCCCTGCGGGAAAGGCTGAACGTGGTGGATCAGGGCGGGATCTTGGGCCGCCGAATCGGGCGCGCCCAGGCCACCGCGCCTTTCCGGGGCGAGCGGGCCCTGGCGAGGCAACCTGGGATGATGGCGGCGATTGCGCCGCCGCTGCAATTCACCGCCGCAGGGCATGACCAGGAATGACCCGGCATGCACCCAGGCTGACGGCGGCAGGCCAGCCGGGCCGCGCAGCCGCCGACGGCGAACCGCAGCCATCGGGCCGTTGGGATGGAGGTGGCCTATGGCGGCCCCTTCTCGGCGCCCAGGCAGAGGGGCGCCCCCTGGAGCCGACGATGCTCGGCCGCTTGAGGGATGGCCGTGCGGTCTCGGCGGCGGCGGACCCGAAGGGGCTCAGCCAAGCAGCGGCTGCCATGCGCGCCATCGCTGGCGGCTGGCGCAGCCCGCCGGCCAGGGAGTCGCCTTGCACACAATCAGCCCAGAGGGGCACGGCCACCTTCCTGTGCCTTGCGTCCGGCGCAGAACTTCCCATCGGGCGGGACCAGCGAAGCGGCCATGACGCCCAGCAAAGGCGTCGTGAAGCGGCATCCCGCCGGGGGCCGTCCGGCCTGGGGCAGATCGCCGTAGGGCGGCGTTGCCCGAAGGCGCGAATCTGCGCTACGAGCAAAGGCGTAGAGCGTTCCCGGTGAACGCATCCGAACCGAAAATGCTCTAGCTGCCGGCGCGCGGCCAGTCCGCCGGCCGCAGCGGGACCAGCAGGTCATGCACGCCACGCGTACTCCAGTGGCGGGCGGCGAATTGCAGGCTGGCCCAGAACAATACGCTGCTGCCAGCCATTTCGAGGAATTCCTCCAGGCAGATTACCGCCAGATCGGTGCCGCGCAGCCGCCCCGCTTCCACCTCGCCCTCGGGGAAGACGAAATTGCCGGCCGCCTCCACACCGATGGCCCCTGCCATGAGCAGGCAGATCCCGGTGAGCAGCTGCCGCGGCGCGCCGGGAACCTGGCCGAGAAAGCGCGCCAGCCGGTGGACGCCACAGGTCATCGCCAGCGCCGCCGGCAGCCCGATGGCGAAGACCCAGAGCCCGGTCCGGTGGAAGGCCGTGCCGGTGCGGTCCCCGATCAGCTCGTCCAGTTCGACGCCCGCCCGCTCATGCAGGCCGCTGACCTCGTCCACCGACATGGCGATGAAGGCGGCCGCCAGGAGGCCGAGCATCCAGCCGGCGCGATCCACGCGCCGGCTGCGCAGCGCCACCAGCGCGAGCAGGAGGCCGGCGAGCAGGAGCTTCGCCGAGGACCACCAGGCCGGCAGGTTCCCTTCCTCGTCGAGGTAGATCAAGATCGGGATACGGCCGGACAGCGCGAAGGCCAGCAGATTGGCGACGACAAGGGCGAGATCCACAGCCAGCAGCGCCCCCAGCAACACGCCGCCGAAGCGCGGCAGCAGCGCCTCTGCCGGGTCGGGATCGCGGCGCGACAGGGTGGCGTCCGGCAGCCGGGCCGCCATCGTGGCCGTGGTAGGGGAAAGCTTCATCCGCTCGCGCTTCCTTCCAGCCTTCGCCCCTGCGGCCGCAACCGATCTCCGGCCGCGGAAGGCAGCGCAGGAACCGGCAGGCGCAGGGCAGGTCGACATGACAATTTTCTTAAGCAGAAATGTATACGTCGTTATGTTTCGACCCTGCTGCGCAGCGGCGCAATCCACGTTCCACGACCGCACGAATTCCCGCCAACGTGCCAGACAGCACGATGAGGACTAGTGGTTGAAGTTGTGGGAACCATGTCGCGGTCCCGTTCGCGGAAGGCGACCCTGCTCCCCCCCCGCGGAGCCGCCCCGGCCCTCGCGCAGGATGCGAGGGGATGGTGTAGCCTCCGCCTATGAGCACCTGTCTTGACAGCATCCTCGCCGAGATCGATGCCGGCGCCGCCGCCGCCCGCGACCGCCTGATCAACTGGCTCCGCATCCCGAGCATCAGTGCCCAGCCGGCCCATGCCGCGGATTGCCTG
This sequence comes from Siccirubricoccus soli, assembly GCF_024178315.1. GTDB lineage: Bacteria > Pseudomonadota > Alphaproteobacteria > Acetobacterales > Acetobacteraceae > Siccirubricoccus > Siccirubricoccus soli. Next base: position 44,077 of record NZ_JAMZIK010000030.1, read on the forward strand.
CGCGCCGCCGACTGGGCCCGGGAACACCTGGCCGCCATCGGCTTCCGCGCCGAGATCCGCCCGACCGCCGGCCACCCTTGCGTCGTCGCCCACCACCCGGGCACCGGCGGCAAGGCGCCGCACCTGCTCTTCTACGGCCATTACGACGTGCAGCCGGCCGACCCGCTGAGCCTCTGGCGCTCCCCGCCCTTCGAGCCCGCGATCATGGAGGGCCCGCACGGCCCGCGCGTGGTCGCCCGTGGCGCGGTGGACGACAAGGGCCAGGTCGCCATGTGGCTGGAGGCGCTGCGCGCCTGGCACGTCGTGGCCGGCGGCCCGCCCTGCCCCGTCACCGTGCTGCTGGAAGGCGAGGAGGAGGTCGGCAGCCCGAGCCTCGACGCCTTCCTCGCCGCCAACCGGGCGGAGCTGAAGGCGGATGTCGCCGTCATCAGCGACACCGGCATGTGGGACATCGCGACGCCTGCCATCACCACGCGGCTGCGCGGCATGGTCTATGCGCAGATCGACCTCTTCGCCGCCTCGCGCGACCTGCATTCCGGCCTCTATGGCGGCGCGGCGCTGAACCCGATCAACGCCCTCACCCGCATCCTGGGCGAGTTGCAGGATGCCGATGGCCGCATCCAGATCCCCGGATTCTATGAGGGCATCCAGCCGGTCTCCAACGTCCAGGCGGCGGAATGGGCGGCGCTCGGCTTCGACGAGGCGGCCTTCCTCGGCGAGATCGGGCTGAAGACGCCCGCCGGGGAGCGCGGCCGCGGCGCGCTGGAACGGCTCTGGGCCCGGCCGACCGCCGATCTCAACGGCATCTGGGGCGGCTATACCGGCGAGGGCGGCAAGACCGTCATCGCCGCGGAGGCGCATGCCAAGCTTTCCTGCCGCCTCGTCCCCGGCCAGGACCCGCAGAAGGTGGCGGCCGGCATCCGGCAATTCGTCATGGACCGCCTGCCGCCGGATGCGCGGGCGGAGGTGAGCATCCTGAACACCACGCCGGGCATCGAGGTGCCGGCGGACAGCCCCTGGGTGCAGGCGGCGCGCGGCGCATTGGCGGCGGAATATGGCAGGCCCGCCGTGCTGGTCGGCAGCGGCGGCTCCATCCCGGTGGTGGAGAGCCTGAAGCGGCTGCTGGGGCTGGACAGCCTGCTGGTCGGCTTCGGGCTGAATGACGACCAGGTGCACAGCCCGAACGAGAAGTTCGAGCTGACCTGCCTGCACAAGGGCGCCCGCAGCCATGCGCGGATGCTGGCGGCGTTTGCGGGGAGGTAAGGGGGGCTCCGCCCCGGGCCCAGGCAGGGCTCTGCCCCTGCACCCCGCCGGGGCCAGGACCTGGCCCCGGACCCCGGTGTGAGTTGGCAAGGCTGAACCGGTGGGTCTGAAACCCAGACCGGGGTCCGGGGGATGGTCCGCCCCCCGGCGGGGGTTTGGGGGCGGCGCCCCCAACCTTCTACTCCGCCTTCAACCCCGCCTGCGCCACCACCTGCCGCCACATCGGCAGCTCCATGTTCAGCCTCGCGGCCAGGGTCTCCGGCCCGGCCAGCAGCAGCGCGGCGCCGTTCTCCGCCATACGCCCGGCCAGCGCGCTGCTGCGGAAGCCTTCCAGCGCCCCTGCCAGCTTCTGCGCCACCTCCGGCGGCGTGCCCTTCGGCCCGAGCAGCGCGAACCAGATGCTCAGCGCCGCGCCCGGCACCATCTCCTGCAGGCAGGGCACCTCCGGCAGCACCGGGCTGCGCGCCGTGCCGCTCTGGCCGATGAAGACGGCCCGCCCTTCCTTCACATGCGGCATGCCGGTGGCGAGATCGACCGACATCAGATCAATGTCCCCGCCGAGGAAGGCGCCGACCATCTGCCCGCCGCCGCGATAGGGCACATGCGTCCACTCGATGCCGGCCCGCAGCGCGAAGAGGGCGCTGAGCATATGCGTGGTGGTACCATTGCCGGAGGAGCCGATAGTGATTGCACCCGGCTGCGCCTTGGCCAGCGCGATCAGCCCGGCCAAGTCCTTCACCCGGCCATTCGGCCGCGCCGCGAAGCCCATCGGCGCTTCGGAGATGAGGGAGATGGGCAGCAGATCCTTCTGCGGGTCATAGCCGATCTCCGGCTGCAGGGCCGGCTGGATGGCGATAGCGCCGGTGGTGAAGAGAAAGGTGTGGGCATCCTGCGAGGCGATGACAGCCTGTGTGCCGACCGCACCGCCCGCGCCGCCGCGGGTTTCCACCACCACCGACTGCCCGAGCACCGGGGCCAGCGCCTCCGCCAGGAAGCGGGCGGGGATTTCCACCGGGCCGCCGGCGGCGAAGGGCACGATGAAGCGCAGCGGCCGGCTGGGCCAGTGCGGCTGGGCGAGGGCAGGCATGGCAAGGCCCGGCAGGGCGAGGGTGGCGGCGAGCCATTCCCGGCGATGCATGAAGCGACTCCTGAAGCGCTGTGACGTTCCCCCTTGCTGTCTGTCCCGGCTTTAGAGCGTTTTCGGTTTACATGCGTACACCGAAAACGCGCTACGCCTTTGTTGGCAGAGCAGATTCACGCCTACGGGCGATGCCGCCCTACGGCGATCTGCTCTAGCCTCGCCGGCCTAATCAGTCGTTAGGGCCAGGCGAAGCGGGGCGGTGGTGGCATGCCCGGGCTCGTGCTGGAGCGATGCTTTCGCCCGGGCCTGCAGTCGCATGCTGTGCGTCCCGGCAAGCCCTCCCGGGCCATCACGCCTCACTCCGCCCGCAGATTCGCTGCGGCGGCAATGCGCTTCCATTGCGGCACCTCCCGCGCCATGCGTTCGGCCAGCGATGCGGGCGGCGTCAGCAGCAACTCCACCCCGGTACCGCGGAAGCGCTCGGCGAGCGCGCTGCCGTCCCGCAGCGGGGCGATCTCCGTGGCCAGCCGCTCCGCCAGCCCGGGCGGCAGGCCGCGCGGGCCGAAGAAGCCGTACCAGATGGTGATGACGTAGTCCGGCACCCGCTCCATCGCGGCCGGCACCTCCGGCAGGGCGGGGATCCGGCCGCGTCCGGTCACGGCGATGGCCCGCAGCCGCTTCTCCCGCAGATGCGGCATCGCCTCCCCCATGCCGGTCACCATCAGATCGGTATCGCCCGCGTAGAGCGCATTCACCGCCTGGGCCGCGCCGCGATAGGGCACATGCAGCAGATCGACGCCCGCCATGCTGCAGAACAGCGCCCCGCCGAGATGGGTGGTGGAGCCGGCGCCGGAGGAGCCGTAGCTGATGCTCCCCGGCTTCGCCCGCGCCTTGGCCAGCAGCTCCTCCAGATCGCGCACCGGGCTGTCCGGCCGCGCCAGGAAGATCATGGGCGCATCGGTCAGCAGCGAGACGGGGGTGAAATCCGCCAGCGGATCGAAGCCCGGCTCCTTCATCAGCGCGGGCAGGATGGCGATGGCGCTGGTCGTCACCAGCATCAGATGCGGGTCGTTCGCCTGCGCCACGCTCTGGATGCCGAGCGCGCCGCCGGCGCCCGGCTTCGCCTCCACGATCACCGGCTGGCCAAGCCGGGGCGAGAGCTGCTCGGCAATGAAGCGTGCCGGGATCTCCACCGGCCCGCCGGGCGCGAAGGGCACGATGAAGCGGATGGTGCGGCTGGGCCAGGGCGCCTGCGCCAGGGCCGGACAGGACAGCGCCAGGGGCGAGGCCAGGCCGGCCAGCAGGGCGCGGCGGGGGACGCGCATTTCGGTTTCCTCCGGTTTGGTGCCAGCATGGCGCCGGGGCCGGGACAGGGACAAGGGCCGTCCCGCCCCGCAGGAAGATGGGAGAGCGACGCCTTGGTGCTGCTGGTGGAGGAACATGGCCGGGTCCGCGTGTTGCGGCTGAACCGTCCGGAAAAGCGCAATGCCCTGAACGGCGCGCTGGTGGAGGCGATCATCGCCGGGCTGCGCGCCGCCGACGAGACGGATTCCATCGCGGCCGTGGTGATCGCGGGCGCCGGCGCCGGCTTCTCCGCCGGTGCCGACCTCGGTGAGCGCGCCGGCCTGGATGACGCGGCGCGCCAGGCCCGCTCCGCCCTGAACGCGGCGCTGATGGCAGCACCTGCGCAGACCGGCAAGCCGGTGGTCGCCGCGGTGCAGGGCGCGGTGGTCGGCGCCGGCGCCTCCCTCGCCCTTTCCTGCGACATGGTGGTGGCGGCGGAAGGCGCGCGCTTCCTCTATCCGGAGGCGAAGCACGGCATCTACCCCTCCCTCGTCGCGCCGATGCTGCTGCGGGCGCTGGGGCCGAAGGACTGCTTCGAGTTGCTGACCACTGGCCGCCCCCTGCCCGCCGAGGAGGCCCGCGCCCTCCGCCTGGTGAACCGCGTGGTGCCGGAAGCCGCGCTGCTGGAGACCGCCTGCGCCCTCGCCGAAACCGCCGCCACCTACGGCCCCGAGAAGATGCGCCGCATCAAGGCCATGCTGAACGCCGAGGGCGCGCCGCGATGAGTGAGGTGCTGCGCTACGCCGGCGACGAGCGCGGCGTGGTGACGCTGACGCTCGACCGCCCCGAGGCGCGCAACGCCTTCAACCTGGCCCTGGCCGAGGCGCTGGCCCTCGCCTGCCGCCGCGCGACGGAGGACGGCGCGAAGCTGGTGCTGCTGCGCGCCGCCGGTCCGGTCTTCTGTGCCGGCGCCGACCTGAAGGAGCGCCAGGGCATGAGCGACGAGCAGGTGCGCGCCCGCCGCCTGCGCGGCTTCCTGGCCTACGCCGCCATCGAGGCCCTGCCGATGCCGAGCATCGCCGTGGTGGCGGGGCCGGCGGTCGGCTCCGGCGTCGAGATCGCCGCCGCCTGCGACTTCATCCTCGCCACGCCGGCCGCCAGCTTCCGCACGCCGGAGGCCCTCTGGGGCACGGTGGGCGCGACCCAGCGCCTGCCGCGGGTGCTGGGGGCGCGGCTTGCCAAGGACATGATGTTCACCGGCCGCACCCTCTCTGCCGAGGAGGCGCTGGCCCATGGGCTGGTGTCACGGCTGGTGGCGCCGGAGGCCTTGGAAGCGACGGTGGAGGAGATTGCCGCCACCATCGCCAAGGCACCGCCTGCCGCCATGCGGATGGCCAAGCGCTGCATCGCCGAAGGGCTGGACCGCGACCCGCGCGGCGCGCTGGCGACCGAATTGCTGGCGCTCGAGGAGAACCTGGCGGCGGCGGAGTGGAAGAAGGCGATGGCCGCGTTCGGGAAGGGCTGAGGCCGTCCCTGGAGCAGTATCCGATCAGGTGGAATCACCTGATCGGATACTGCTCTAGCGCGTGGCGGCGACCAGCAGCAGCATCGGCCGGTCCATCTCCTCGGCCAGGGCGGGCTGCGCGGCGAGCTGTGCTGGCGTCGGGTGCCATTCCTGCACCTCGCGCAAGGTGAAGCCCGCCCGGATCAGGGTGGTGAGCGTGGTGCCGAGGGTTCGGTGCTGCTTCGCCACGCCCTTGGCGAGCCAATCCGTCCGCCGCTCGCCTTCCACCGCATAATGGTCCACCGCCCAGCTCCGGCCGCCGCCCTCCCGCACCATCCAGCCCGGCTGCCGGGAGGCCATGTAGATCGGGTGCTCGATGGTGAAGACGAAGCCCGCCCCCGGCACCAGCGCCCGGTGGACCATGCGCACCAGCCGGCCGAAATCCTCGATGTAGTGGAGGGCCAGGGAGCTGTAGGCGAGGTCGAACCCGGCCTCGGGCAGCTCCAGCCGTTCCAGGTCGGCCTGGAGAAAGGTGATGGCGGGATCCGCCGTGCCGCTGCGGGCGCGCGCCAGCATCTTCGTCGAGAGGTCCACGCCCAGCACCTGGGCGGCGCCCTGCGCGGCCGCCCAGCGCGCGAACCAGCCGAAGCCGCAGCCGAGATCGACGACGCGCCGCCCCCGCAATGGCGGCAGCATCGCCCGGATGGCAGGCCATTCCGGCGCCCCCTCCAGCCCGAGGCGGGAGCGCGGCAGCCGGCTATAGCCTTCGAAGAAATCCGGCCTGTCGTAGATGTTCTGGGCCATGACCTTCCGCCATGCGCCAGGCTCAGGCGGCCAGGCGCTGCTTCGCCGCCGCCTTCACCATGTCGGCGCATTTCTCGCCGATCATGATGGCCGGCGCATTGGTGTTGCCCGAGACCACCGTCGGCATGATGGAGGCATCCGCCACGCGCAGCCCCTCGATGCCGCGCACCCGCAGCTCCGGGTCCACCACGCTCGCCGGGTCGCCGCCCATCCGGCAGGTGCCGCTCGGATGATAGATCGTGCCGCCGGTTCGGCGGATCCACTCCAGCCAGTCCTCGTCGCTGACCGCGCCGGGGCCGGGCGCAATCTCCTCCTCCACCCAGCGGGACAGGGCCGCGGTCTGCGCCAGCCGCCGGCCGAGCTTCGCCCCCTCGATCATGCAGCGCCGGTCGGTCTCGGTCGCCAGGTAGTTCGCATGGATCAGCGCCTTGGCGCGCGGGTCTGGGCTCGCGAGGGTGATGGTGCCGCGGCTTTCCGGACGAAGCTGGCAGACGCTGAGCGTCATGCCCGGGAAGGGGTGCAGCTCCAGCATCGTCGCGCTGGTGCTGAAGGGCAGGAAATGGAACTGCACATCCGGCGTCGCGCTGCCCGGCAGCACGCGCGCGAACAGCCCCGCCGTGCCGGCGCTGACCGTCAGCGGTCCGGTGCGCCTCAGCGCGAATTCCGCCCCCATCAGCGCCTTGCCCCACCAGGTGCGGGTGCGGGTGTTCATGCTGGCCTTCTGGTTCACCCGGTAGGCCAGCCGCGCCTGGAAGTGGTCCTGCAGGTTCCGCCCCACCGAAGGCAGGTCGTGCACCACCGCGATCCCCATCTCCTGCAGATGCGCCGCCGGCCCGATGCCGGAAAGCATGAGCAGATGCGGGGAGGCGATGGCGCCGCCGCAGAGGATCACCTCCCGCACCGCCTTGATGGTCAGCTTGGCGCCATGCCGCTCCAGCTTCACCCCCGCGGCGCGGCGGCCTTCCAGCAGCAGGCCGGTGCTGTGCGCGTCGGTGACGACCGTCAGGTTCGGCCGACCCCGCGCCGGCTTGAGATAGGCGGTGGCGGCGGAGCAGCGCCAGCCATTGCGGGAGGTGGTCTGGTAGAAGCCCGCCCCCTCCTGCTCCGCGCCGTTGAAATCATCGTTGCGCGGCAGGCCCAGCTCCACGGCGGCCTCGATGAAGCTTTCGGCCAGCGGGTTGCGGTCGCGCAGGTCGGAGACGGCCAGCGGCCCGCCCTTGCCATGCAGCGCGCTCGCCCCGCGCTCCTGGTCCTCGGAGCGCTTGAAATAGGGCAGCACATCCTCGAAGCCCCAGCCGGTGCAGCCGAGCTGGCGCCAATGGTCGTAATCCGCGTGCTGGCCGCGGACATAGAGCAGCCCGTTGATGGCGGAGGAGCCGCCGAGCGTCCGCCCGCGCGGCCAGGGCACCCGCCGCCCGCCGAGATTCGGCTCCGGCTCCGTCATCAGGTTCCAGGAGAGGGTCGGGTGGTACATGGTCTTGGCGTAGCCGATCGGCACATGCAGCCAGGGGTTCCGGTCCCGTCCGCCGGCCTCCAGCAGCACCACCGTCACCGAGGGGTCCTCCGAGAGCCGGGCCGCCACCGCGCAGCCGGCGGAGCCGGCCCCCACCACCACGTAATCCGCGCTCAACGGCAGAACCTCGGCCATTCTCTCCCCCATCTGTCCTTGGCCGTGCAGGAAAGCGCATCACGGCGGCGGGGGCCAGGGGGGCGGAGGGCTTGAAGCCCGTGGCCGCACGGCGGAGAGTCACCGCATGAGGAACGTCGAAACGAGCCAGGTCGAGACCCTGGCCGCCCTGCTCGGCCCGCGCCACTGCCTGACGGCGGCGGAGGACATGGCCCCCTATGCGGTGGATTGGCGCGGCACCTGGCGCGGCCAGCCCCTCGCCGTGCTGAAGCCCGGCACGGTGGAGGAGGTCTCCGCCGCCGTCGCTGCCTGCGCCGAGGCCGGCATCGCCGTGGTCCCGGCCGGCGGGCGCACCGGGCTGTGCGGCGCGGCGGTGGTCTCGCCCGGCGGCCCGCCCGCCGTGGTGCTGAGCCTGGAGCGGCTGAACCGCATCCGGGACGTCGATGCCCGCGACTTCTCCCTGGTGGCCGAGGCCGGCTGCGTGGTGCAGCGTGTGCAGGAGGCGGCGGCGGAGGCTGGGCGGCTGTTTCCCATCGCCTGGGGCGCCCAGGGCAGCGCCCAGATCGGCGGCATGCTCAGCACCAATGCCGGGGGCATCCGCACCCTGCGCTGGGGCAATGCGCGCGAACTGGTGCTCGGCCTGGAAGTGGTGCTGCCGGATGGCCGCGTGCTGAACGATCTGCGCCGGGTGCGGAAGGACAATAGCGGCTACGCGCTGCGCCACCTCTTCCTCGGCGCGGAGGGCACCCTCGGCGTCATCACCGCCGCGGCGCTGCGCCTGGTGCCGGCCCTGCAGCGGGTGGAGACGGCCTTCCTTGCCGTCCCCTCCCCCGATGCGGCGCTCAGCCTGCTCGGCCGCATGCTGGGCAGCGGGGCGGAGGTGATCGCCTGCGAGTTGATCCAGCGCATCTGCCTGGAGATGGTGGCGGAGCACGGCCCGCATCTCCGCCTGCCTTTGCCGCTCGAAAGCCCCTGGTACGTCATGGTGGAGCTCGCTGCGGCGCATCCGGCGGTGCCCGTGCGCGCCATGCTGGAATCCGCGCTGGAAGCGGCGCTGGAGGCCGGCGAGTGCACCGATGCCGTGCTGGCGGAGAATGAGGCGCAGCGGCGGGATTTCTGGCGCATCCGGGAGGATTTCCCGGAATTCTCCCGCATGGCCGGCCCCTCCATCGCCACCGACACCGCCGTGCCGGTCTCCGCGGTGCCGGAATTCCTGGCGCGGGTGGAAGCGGCGCTGGCGGCGCGCTGGCCGGAGGGGCGGATGGTCGCCATCGGCCATGCCGGCGACGGCAACATCCATGTCGGGCTGAAGGCGCCGCCCGGCGTAACGCGCGAGGCATGGGCGGCCCGCGCCGGCGCGGCGGACATGGTGGTGAACGAGATCGCCATGGCGCTCGGCGGCAGCTTCAGCGCGGAGCACGGCATCGGCGTCTCCAAGCTGCATGTGATGCGGGCGCTGAAGGACAAGCTGGCGCTGGAGATGATGCGGGCGATCAAGCAGACGCTGGATCCGCGTGGGGTGATGAATCCGGGGAAAGTCCTGCCTGAGGGTTGAGGGAGGGCGCTGCCCTCCCTCAAACTCCCACCCGCAGAGGGCCGAAAGGCCCTTTGAACCCATGAGTTTCGCGGCTGAACTGTCGGGTCCGAACTCATGGTTTCCAAAGGCCCTTCGGCGTTTGGCGGGTGGAGCTCGAGGAGGGCAGAGCCCTCTTCGACCTAGAGCAGATCGCCCTAGGGCGGCATCGCGCGAATGCGTGAATCTGCTCTGCAAACAAAAGCGTAGAGCGTTTTCGGTGAACGCATGTGAACCGAAAATGCTCTAGAACCCTCCAGCACAACCTTGCCGATCGACCTGCCACTCTCCACCAGCCCATGCACGCGGCGCGGAGTCTCGGCCGTGATCCGCGCGCTGCGCCGGCGCCTCGGCCAGATCACCCAGCGCATGCCGACGAAGCAGTTGCGGGAGCTGGAGGAGGCCGGGCTGGTGCTGCGCGCCATCCATGCGGAGGCGCCGCCGCGGGTCGAATACGCCCTCACCGCCTCGGGCCAGGGCCTCCGCCCCGTGCTGCTGGCGCTGGAGCAATGGGGCCAAGGCTGGATGGCGGCGCGCGGGCAGGTGCCCGTCGATCAGCCCTCCTCCGGCCGCGCCGCCGCCACGTAGCTCATCAGGTTCTCAAGGCGGTCCGCCTCGCTCGCCGGCTTGTCGGTGCGGATGCGGGCGATGCGAGGGAAGCGCAGCGCGACGCCGGATTTGTGCCGGGTGGAGAGCTGCGCCGCGTCGAAGATCACCTCCAGCACCAGCGCCTTCTCCACCTCCCGCACCGGGCCGAAGCGGCCGGTGGTGTGGTTGCGGATCCAACGGTCCAGCCAGGTGAGCTCCTGGTCCGTGTAGCCGGAATAGGCCTTGCCCACCGGCACCAGCTCCTCGCCCCCCTGCCCGTCCGGCCGCCACAACCCGAAGGTGTAGTCGGAGTAGAAGCTGCTGCGCTTGCCATGGCCGCGCTGGGCATACATCAGCACGGCGTCGATCGAGAGCGGCGCCCGCTTCCACTTCCACCACAGCCCCTTGACGCGCCCGGCGACATAGGGGCTGTCCGCCCGCTTCAGCATCAGCCCCTCGATGGAGGCGGCACGCGCCCCCTCGCGGATCTCCGCAAGCTGGGCGACGGAGGCAAAGGCGATCTGCGGCGAAAGGTCCATCCGCGCCGGGGCGTGCCGCGCCACCCATGCCTCCAGCCGCGCCCGGCGCTGGTCGAAGGGCAGGCCGCGCAGATCCTCCGTGCCCTCGAACAGCAGGTCATAGAGCCGGACGCCGGCCGGGTAGTCCTTCTGCATCTTCGGTGTCACGACCTTGCGGTTCAGCCGCTGCTGCAGATCGGCAAAGGGCGCCACCTCGCCCTCCCGGACCACCAGCAGCTCGCCATCCAGCACGGCGTGGAAGTTCATCGCCTCGATGATCTCGGGGAAGGCGCCGGAGACATCCTCCCCGCCCCGGCTCCACAGCCGCCGCCCGCCCGGCCCGGCGGTGAGCTGCACCCGAATGCCGTCCCATTTCCACTCCGCCCGCCACTGCGCCGGATCCAGCGCTGCGAGGTCGGCATCCTCCAGCGGGTGCGCCAGCATCAGGGGCCGGAAGACCGGCGCCTCCCGCGGGTCCGGGCGCTCCGCCTTGCCCTCCAGCCAGTGGAACAGGGCGGTGTAGGGCGGCGCGACGCCGTGCCACACCTCCTCGATCTCCTCCACCGCCCGGCCGGACCATTCGGCCAGCGCCACCCGCGCCAGCCGGCCGGAGACGCCGACGCGCAACCCCCCGGTGATGAGCTTGATCAGCGCCAGCCGCCCGGTGGCATCCAGCGCATCCAGCCATCCGGCGATCAGCCCTGGCAGCTCCGCCTTCGGCGTCAGCTCCAGCGCCTCCACCACCTCGGCCAGGTCCGGGGCCGGCGTGTTCACCCCCTCGCGCTCCGGCCAGATCAGCGCCACCGTCTCGGCGAAATCGCCGACATAGTCATGGCTCAGCGCCAGCAGCACCGGGTCGGTGCGGGCGGCCACCATGTCCCGGATCAGGGCCGGCTTGGCGGCGGTGAAGACCAGCTCCCCGGTCAGCGCTGCCAGCCCCACCCCGCGGTCCGGGTCCGGCTGGGTGGCGTACCAATCCCGCAGCAGGGCCAGCTTGGCGAGGCGCCCGGGGGTGAAGACCAGCCGTTCCAGCAGGGCGGCGAAGGCGGGCAGGCTCATGCCGGTTTCACTTTTCCGTGGCGGGACGCGGGGGTTTTCGGGCAGAACCCGGTCCCGTGTCCGAGGCCCTTCTCACCCGCGGCCCGGCCGCGCGCTTCCTGCCGGCAGCGGGAACGGCGCCGGCCCTGGCCTTCTCCATCTGCACCCTGGTGAATGACCGGGCGCAGCACGCCGCCATGGCGGAGAGCTTCGCCGCCGGCGGCTTCGGGCCGGAGCGGGCCGAGTTCATCGCCATCGACACCACGGAGGGCGCCGGCTGCGATGCCTTTCAGGGCATTCCCCGCCTGCTGGAAGCCGCGCGCGGCCGCTACGTGATCCTCTGCCACCAGGATGTCCGGCTGCTGGAGGAGGGCGCCGAGGCGCTGCTGGCCCGGCTGGCGGAGCTCGACCGGCTGGACCCGGACTGGGCACTGGCCGGCAATGCCGGCGGCACGCCGGAGGGGGAGCTGGCGATCCGCATCTCCGACCCCTATGGCGAGGATCAGCGGCGCGGCCGGCTGCCGGCCCGGGCGGTGAGCCTCGACGAGAATTTCCTCGTGCTCCGCCGCGCGGCGCCGATCGGGCTTTCGGCCGACCTGGCGGGATTCCATCTCTACGGCGCCGATCTCTGCCTGCAGGCCGGGCTGGCCGGGCGCGGTGCCTGGGTGATCGACTTCCATCTGCGGCATCTCAGCCCGGGGCGGAAGGATGCCAGCTTCCACGCGGCCCAGGCGGGGTTCGAGGCGAAATACGCGGCGCTGCCGACGCGCCTCCGCCGCATCCGCACCACCTGCACGAAGCTCGATCTTCGCCGCTCCCGCCTCGGCCGCTGGCTGTGGCGCCGGCGGCGCGGCCTCGGCTAGGCCGGGACGCCGGCAGGCCCGCTCAGGCCGCATCCACCCCCTCCTCCTCCTCGCCCAGCCCCACCAGGTGCAGCGCCCGGCCCCGCACCCCGCGCTGCGCCAGCGCATGCACCAGCGCATCGTCCCGCCCATGCGTCACCCACACCTCCGGCGCCCCCACCTCGGCGATGGTGCGCAGCAGGTCATCCCAATCGGCGTGGTCGGAGATCACCAGCGGCAACTCCACCCCGCCCTGCTTTGCCCGCTGCCGCACCCGCATCCAGCCGGAGGCCATGCACACCACGGGATCCTCCAGCCGCCGCGCCCAGCGATCCGCGATGGCCGAGGGCGGCGCCAGCACGATGGCGCCGCGCAGCGCGGATTTCTCCGCCACCGTCGCCGGCCGCAACTCGCCGAGTTCCACCCCCAGCTCCTGGTACAGCCGGCAGAGCGGGATCAGCGTGCCATGCAGCCAGATCGGCTGCTGCCACCCCGCCTGCCGCAGCAGCGCGATCAGCCGCTGCGCCTTGCCCAGCGCGTAGCAGCCGATGACATGCGTCCGCTCCGGGAACAGCGCCACGCTGCGCAGCAGGCGGCCGATCTCCTGCGCCGGCGGCGGGTGGCGGAAGACCGGCAGGGCGAAGGTCGCCTCGGTGACGAACACGTCACAGGGCACCGGCTCGAAGGAGGCGCAGGTCGGGTCCGGCTGGCGCTTGTAGTCGCCCGAGACCAGCGCCCGCGCGCCCCCATACTCCAGCACCACCTGGGCGGAGCCGAGCACATGCCCGGCCGGCACCAGCCGCAGCGCCACCTCGCCGAGGCGCAGCGTCTCGCCATAGGCCAGGGCCTGCTGGCGGTCCCCCGCCCCCTCGCCCATCCGCGCCCGCATGATGGCCAGCGTCTCCGCCGTGGCCAGCACCGCCCCATGACCCGGCCGCGCATGGTCGGCATGGCCATGGGTGATCACCGCCCGCGCCACCGGCCGCGTCGGGTCGATGAAGACCCCTGCCGGGGCGCAGAACAACCCCTGCGGCGTCACCCGCAGCCACTGCTCCGGTGGCGTCATCCTCCTGCCCCGCCCTGCATCGCCCCGCCTCTCCCCGCTGCTGCCCGCCTGTTCCCGCGCTTCCCTGCCTTGTCCCGCCTTTCTCCGCCCATCGCCACCACGCCAGGCGCCGCCCCGGACCCGGAGCCGGGGCGCCCGGCCCGGCCGGGAAGGCGCCGCAGATTCCGCCGCCGCCGCTGCATCAAAGCTGCGCCAGCCACGCGCTCTTGTGCTTCCCAGCGGCCGGAGCCCGGCCTATCCCGCTGCCGGGACGAGTCCCGGGGCCCATATGGCCGGGATATGCAACTCGGCGGTCCATGGCGCGTCCACGGCTCCGGCGGGGATTGAGTGAAGGGCAGCACGGCATGGGAGAGGCGGAGGTGCAGGGACAGCCACCCCCCGCAGCCGAGCCGACCGAAGCCGAGCTCCGCTTCCGCGCCCTCGCCGACCAGGCGCCGCTGATGATCTGGCGCTGTGATACCGACCGCCAGTGCGATTTCGTCAACCGCCCCTGGCTGGACTTCACCGGCCGGCCGATGGAACGCGAGCGCGGCTCCGGCCGGCTGGAGCTGGTGCATCCGGAGGACGCCGCCGCCTGCCTCGCCGTCTTCGCCGCCGCCTTCGAGAAGCGGGAGGAGTTCCAGGTCGAGTACCGGCTGCGCCGGCATGACGGCGCCTGGCGCTGGCTGCGGGAGCATGGCAGGCCGCTGACCGAGGGCGATGCCTTCGGCGGCTACATCGGCGCCTGCACCGACATCACCGAGATGCGGGAGGCCCAGGCGGGCCGCCAGGCGGCGGTGCAGGCGCGGGAGGAGCTGCTCTCCGAGCTGCACCACCGGGTGAAGAACAACGCCCAGGCCACGACCTCCTTCCTCAGCCTGCAGGCGGCCCGGGCCAGCGACAAGCTGGTGGCCCAGGCGCTGCGCGGCGCCGCCATGCGGGTGATGCTGGCAACGCTGGTGCAGGATCGCATGTTCCGCGTGGTGGACGATGCCGGGCTGGAGCTGGGCGAGGAGCTGGGCACCGCCGCCCGCGCCGCGCTGGAGGTGGCCGGCCGGCCCGGGCTGCGGCTCGAGATCGACCTGCAGCTCAGGCTGGAGCTGCCAGTGGCGCAGGTGCAACCCCTGGCGCTGATCGTGAACGAGCTGGTGGTGAACGCCGCCCGCCACGCCTTCCCCGGCCGCTCGAACGGCACCATCCGGCTGGCGCTGCGCCGGGGGGAGCCCGGCCAGGTCGAGCTGCTGGTGGAGGATGACGGCATCGGCCTGCCGGAGGCGACGCCGCGCAACACGCCCTCGGGCAGCCTCGGCCTGCATCTGGTGCCGCTGCTGGCCCGCCAGGCCCGCGCCAGCCTGCGCCTCGAGAGCGGCAGCGGCACCCGGGCGACGCTGCGCTTCCCCGCGGGTTGAGTGCAGGCGACCGCCGGCCCGGACAGGGCTGCCGGACCCGCCGCTTGGCGCGGCAGGCAGCGGCGGCCGTCCTGGCGTGCCCGCAGAACCCGCCGCCACCCGCCATCCTGCCGTGGCTTTGCCGCGCAAGCTCCCGGGCCTCCGGCGCTCCGGGGGTCCGAGGACGCCGCGCGGCCTCCTGGGCCCTTCCTAGAGCATGCTGCGTTCGCTTGCGCTCCCGCAGCCTGCTCCAGGCCGTTGTTTCGCGAGCATCTTCACGCGTTCAGATGAGTCCATCTGAACGCGATCTGCTCTAGATCAGGGCGACGGGCCGCACCGGCGCGCCGGTCGCGCCCCGCATCTTCGGCGGCAGCAGGATCAGGCAGAAGCGGCTGACGCCCGCCGCCGCGATCTCCTCCAGCGCCAGGTTCTCGATGATGTGCACCCCGGCCTCCGCCAGGCAGTGCTGGTGGACCGGCAGCGCCTTGCTGTGGTCCGGGTTCGGCAGCACCTCCAGCGCCATGTTGTCGGCGCCGATCGCCACCACCCCCTGGCGCGTCAACCACTCCGCGGCCGGCACGTCGATGCCCGGCGCGCCGGCGAGGTAGCGGGCATTGTCCACGGCGAAGTAGCAGCCCCAGCCGGTGCGGATCAGCGCGATGTCGCCCGGCTCCACCGCGAAGCCGGCCTTGGCCGCCGCCGCCTCCAGCTCCTCCGGCGTCACCACCCGGCCGGGCCCGAGATGCGCCCCGCCATCAAGGCCTGCCACGTCGAAGAGCAGGCCGCGGGTGATGAGCGGCGGGATCTTCTCGACGCCGAGCCGCAGTAGGCCCCAATCGCCCAGCGTCTCCGCCGCGTCGAAGCCGTTGTAGAGCCTGTCGCCCTTCGAGACATGGCCGAGCGCGTCGATATGCGTGCCGACATGCGCCGTCATCTCGATCCGCTCGACATTGCTGCCGGCGTCGTTGGTCATGCCCAGCCTGCGGCGGCGGCGGATGGAATCCCGCCAGGTGGCCCAGAGCATCATCAGGAAGGGCGGCTGGTTCGGCGCCATGTAGGGCGCATCCGCGCCGAAGACATGGGAGAGGTCGAAGACCTGCCCCGTCTCGATGCCCTTCAGCGCCGCCAGCCGCTTCTCCGGCGTCAGCAGGTTGGCGGCGCCCAGCTCGTCCTGCGGCCCCCAGCAGGCGCAGCCCCAGGGGCCGTGGTCGTGCGCGGCCGGCATCACGCCACCGCCCGGCGGGGCTGGCGCAGCGCCAGCCAGACGATCGCCGCCCCCACCACCGTCAGCAGGCCGAGCGAGAACCAGTTCAGCACGAACCAGCCGAGATGCTCCTGCAGCAGCCCGGCCAGGAAGCTGGCCGTCGCGGTGGTGCCGAAGATCAGGAAATCGTTCAGCGACTGGGTCTTGCCCCGCTCGTTCGGCCGGTAGCAGGTGGTGACCAGCGCGGTCGCGCCGACGAAGAGGAAGTTCCACCCGACGCCGTTCAGCATCAGCCCAAGCCGGAAATGCCAGGCGGAAATCCCCGCCAGCCCGCAGCCGACGCCGAGCGCCAGGACCAGCAGGCCGAGCGCCATGATCCGCGTCTCGCCGAAGCGGGTGATGAGCGCGCCGGTGAAGAAGGAGGGCACGAACATGCCCATCACATGCAGGAAGATCACCCAATGCGCCTCCGCATGCGGCATGCCGCAGGCGACGATGGCGAGCGGTGAGGCGCTCATCAGGAAGGACATCACGCCATAGGCCATCATCGCCGCGGTGACGGCGACGACGAAGCGCGGCTGGGCGGCGATCTCGCGCAGCGGCCGCGGCGGCGCCTCCGCCCGTCCCGTCCCGGCGGCGGCCGCCCGCGGCGGCGGCGGGAATTCGATGAAGGACATCAGGGTGAAGACGATGAGGTGCAGCACGAACATCGACGCGTAGGTCGCCAGATAGAGCGGCACCATCTGGTCATGTGTCAGCCGGGCGATGCTGGGGCCGAGGATGCCGGCGGCAACGCCTCCCGCCGTGACCCAGGAAATGGTCTTCGCCCGGTAGGCGGGCGGCGCCAGCTCCACCGCGGCGAAGCGGTACATCTGCAGGCTGGCCACCGCATAGCCGAGGATGAAGCCGCCGAGGCACATCAGCGGGAACATCGCGTGGTAGAGCCCGAGGCTGATGGTGACGGCGCCCACCATCCCGCAGATCGAGCCGAGCTTGAACCCGACCCGCCGCCCGAAGCGCTGCATCAGCAGCCCGGCCGGGAAGGCGGAGAGCATCACGCCGAGATGCTGCAGCGTCATCGGCAGGGTGGCGAGGTCGCGATTGGCGTAGAAGCTGATGACGGAGAGGGCGGTGGCCGAGGCCATCATCGTGTTCCCCGCCTGGCCGATCGCCTGGCAACAGGCGAGCAGCAGCAGGTTGCGCCGCATCCGCCCGGTCAGGCGCTGCGACTCTTCGGCGTTTCCAGACATGCGGGCAGAGTAGCCTTGCCGCGCCCTTGGGCAAGTTCTGCCCCTGGCATGGGCAATTCACGCATGGCGACAGGACAAGGTCCATAGGGCGGGCGATTTCACGCTGCGGCATCGAGGCTTGCGACAGGCTGCCGCGGCTTCCTCCGGCGCCACGCTCCCGCCGCGCCCAATCCACGCCGCCGGCTGCGCCCGCCGTCCCAGGCCGCCATCCGGACCGGCACGTGTCCGATGCCGATCCGTCACGCCCGGGCGCAACCGGCGCCCGCCGCCGTGGCGAGGAGCGGGATCGGCCAAGCTGCGTCAGCCAACCCGGCCCCATGCCGACCCGTGGAATTCACGCTGTCCGGCGGGAACGCCTCGCGGTCCCCCGCCGCAGCGGGCCGGGCGCCGCGCCCCGCCCCCGGGCTGGCCGGTGCGGCGCGGGGCTGCCACCGGCGCGGGTCTCGGGCATGCTCGCCGCCCACCCCCAGCGCCGGAGCCAGCCCGTCGCCATGACCGATCGCCTCGCCCTGCTCGTCATCCTGGACGGCCTCCGCCGCGACGCCCTTTCCCCGGAGCGGACCCCCAACCTCTGGCGGCTCATGGGCCGCGGCACCGCCTTCACCGGCTACCGCTCCATGTTCCCCAGCGCCACGCGCATCGTCTCGGCCAGCACCGCCACGGGCTGCCTCCCGGCCTCGCACGGGCTGGCGGGCAATTCCCTGGCGCTGCTGCGGGAGGATGGCACCCTGCTGCCCCTGGATGCCGGCGACCCCGGCTTCCTGCCCACCCGCCGCGCCCTGCGCGGCAGCGCGCTGGACCGCCCGACCCTGGCGGACCGCCTCGCGCCGCATGGCGGGGTTGCCATCTTCAGCAACGTCTCCCCCGGCGCCGCCCTGGCGCATGACCCGAACCGCAGCGGCCGGCTGGTGCAGCGCGCCATCGCCCATGAGCCGGGCCGGGAGGCGGCACCGGCCACCGACATCACCCTGGACGCCGCCGGCGACGCCAGGCTCACCGCCCGCTTCCTCGAGGAGGGCCTGGGCGGCGCCCTCGGCCTGCTCTGGCTGGGCGAGCCGGATGCCTCGCAGCACGCCCACCCGCTCGGCTCGCCCGCCGCCTGGGCCGCCATCACCGCCGCCGATACCAGGCTTGGCGAGGTGATGGCGGCGGTCGATCGCCGCCGCACCGCCGGGCAGGAGGTGCTGCTGCTGGCCGGCTCGGACCACGGGCATGAGACGGTGGAGGCGGTGATCGATGTGGAGGCGGAGCTGGCGGCGGCCGGGCTCGATCCGGGCGAGACCCTGGTCACCGCCTCCAACGGCACCTCGGTGCTGGTGCATCTGGCGCCCTCGCGGGATCCGGCCCCGGTGCTGGAATTCCTCCGCGCCCGGCCCTGGGTCGGCACGCTGCTGGAAGGCGAGGCGCTGGCCGCCGCCGGCCAGCGCCCGGGCGCCGAGGGGCTGATTGCCGCCATCGCCATGCGCCGACATGGCGGGGTCAACCAGTACGGCATCCCCGGCATGGCGCTGGCGGCGAAGCCGGTGGCCGGCAAGCCGGACCGCCTCGGCTGCGGCCAGCATGGCGGGCTCGGCGCGGCGGAGCAGGCGCCGGTGATGATCGCGGACGGGCCGGGCTTCGCCCCCGGCGGCCGCGACGCCGCCCCGGCCCGGCCGATCGACCTCGCCCCCACCCTCCTCGCCTTCCTCGGCCATGGCGATGCCGGCGTGCCGATGGATGGCCGCCCCCTGCAATCCCGCCCTTCGCAGCAGCCCCCCGGCTGAGGTCAGCCCCGCTCTGCCGGCCGCCGCGCGGCGTTGACCGATGGCCCAGCAACAGACAAGCTGCGACCTTGTCTGTGTACCACGCCGCCTTGGCACCCCCGTCTGGCGCCAAGGCGCAGAGGAGATGGAGATGCCACGGCTACGCCGCGTCGGATTGAAGACCTATCGGCAGCATCGGCTGGAGATGCTGGATGACGGCCATGAGGGCTGGGTGGTGGCGATCCATGCCCCGGATGACGGCGGGCAGGTGACGCTGCGCAACCACGTGCCGAGCGGCCTGGTGCAGCTTCTGGAGGAAGCCCGGCAGCAGGTGGACCGGCGGCTTGACCCGCGCCCCCTCGACGCCGTGGCCCCCGGCACCTCCAGCCCACGCCCTTGAAACTCACGGTGTCCAAAGGCCTTTCGGCCTTTGGTGGGGAGCCCGAGGGGCAACGCCCCTCGGGATGCCTATAGCAGCCCCAGGCTCCGCAGCTCCGCCCTGAGCGCCTCCGGCAGCTCCCCTTCCCCCTCCGCCTGCGCCATATCGGCAAGGTCCGGCGGCGCCGTCTCCGGCGCCAGGTAGCGCCAGCCCTGGAAGGGCTTCATCGGCCTTGCCGCCACCGGCACCAGCACCGGGTCCAGCACCAGCCCGGCGCAGGCGGACCCGTCCTCCCAATTCTCCTCCCGCACCTCCAGCAGGCGCTGGCGCACCTGCACGAAGCCGGCGACCACCCAGTAGATCGAGCCTCCCGCCACCAGCTCCGCCGCCCGCTTCGGGGCCATGCGGGTGCGGTGGCGCAGCGGCGGGTCTTCCGCCAGCCGGCGTTCCTGGATGGCGCGCAACTGGCCGACATCCTTCGGCCCGACGGAAAGCTTGATCAGGTGGAGCACGCCCCTGGTCTACCGCGCCCCGGCCAGGGCGCAAGCCGCCTCCCCGCCCCGGCTTCGTAACCATTGGCAAACCAGCGGCGCGCTATGCCTCCGAGGCTCTACCACGTCACAGGAGGTGCCGGCGGATGAAACGCGCACGCAAGCGGAGCCTGGTCACCGGCGGGGCCGGCTTCCTCGGCTCGCATCTCTGCGAAAGGCTGCTGGCCGCCGGCGCCGATGTCCTCTGCGTGGACAATTTCTTCACCGGCTCCCGCGACAATATCCGCCACCTGCTCGGCCATCCGAATTTCGAGGTGATGCGCCACGACGTCACCTTCCCCCTGTACGTCGAGGTGGACGAGATCTGGAACCTCGCCTGCCCGGCCTCGCCCGTGCACTACCAGCACAACCCGGTGCAGACGGTGAAGACCTCCGTCCACGGCGCCATCAACATGCTGGGGCTGGCGAAGCGCACCGGCGCGAAGATCCTCCAGGCCAGCACCTCGGAGGTCTATGGCGACCCCGCCCTGCACCCGCAGCCGGAGGAGTACCGCGGCAACGTCAACCCCATCGGCATCCGCTCCTGCTACGACGAAGGCAAGCGCTGCGCCGAGACGCTGTTCTTCGACTATCACCGGCAGAACGGCGTCAACATCCGCGTCGCCCGCATCTTCAACACCTATGGTCCGCGCATGCATCCGAATGACGGGCGCGTGGTTTCCAATTTCATCGTCCAGGCGCTGCGCGGGGAGGCCATCACCCTCTATGGCGATGGCAGCCAGACCCGCTCCTTCTGCTATGTCGACGACCTGATCGAGGGGCTGATCCGGCTGATGGATGCGCCGGACGACCTCGTCGGCCCGATCAATCTCGGCAATCCCGGAGAATTCTCCATCCGCGAGCTGGCGGAGCAGGTGCTGCGCCTCACCGGCAGCTCCTCCCCCTTCCTGCTGCGCCCCCTGCCGGCCGACGATCCGATGCAGCGCTGCCCGGACATCGCCAAGGCTCGGCGCTTCCTGGCCTGGGAGCCGCGCATCCCGCTCGCCGAGGGCCTCAGCCGCACCATCGACCATTTCACCGAGGCGCTGGGCCTGCGCCCCGCCCTCCTCGCCAGCCCGGCCTGACCCGCTTCACCCCCGACCGGAGCCAAGGATTGGCGCCCGAACTCACCGCGCTGCGCTGCATGTTCCTCGTCGCCATGCACCACGGCCTGCATCTGGCGCCGGAGGAGCTGCCGGCGATCGACGGGCCGGACATGGTCCCTTCCGTGCTGCGTGCCATGAAGAAGCTTGGGCTGCAGGGCCGCGTGCTGCGGCACTGCGACTGGGCCAAGGCCGGCGCGCTCGGCACCGCCTACCCGGCCATGGCGGTCCGCAAGGATGGATCCTGGGTCATCCTCGTCCATGTCATCCCGGGCGCCGATGGCCGCCGCAGCGCCGCCATCGTGGACCCGGCCGAGGAACGCCAGGGCATGCAGCTCTGGCCGGAGGAGCGCTTCACCGCCGAATGGACCGGCACCCTCATCCTCTGCAAGCGCGTCCATGCCCTGGCGGATGAGGCGCAGCCCTTCGGCCTGCGCTGGTTCCTGCCGGAGATCATCCGCCAGCGCCGCTTCTTCCGCGGCGTCGCCATCGCCGCCATCCTCTCCTCCCTCATCGGCTTCGCCACGCCGCTGATGTTCCAGGTGATGATCGACAAGGTCGTCACCCACCATTCCTGGCAGACGCTCTACGTCGTGGCGGCGGCCTTCATCCTGCTCTCCGGCTTCGACGCCTGCTTTTCCTACCTCCGCCAGCGGCTGATGCTGCTGGCGACGAACAAGATCGACGCCCGGCTCGGCGCCCGCACCTTCCAGCACCTGCTCGGCCTGCCGCTGCATTTCTTCGAAAGCAACACCGCCGGCGTGCTGGTGCGGCACATGCAGCAGACGGAGAAGCTCCGCCACTTCCTGACCGGGCGCCTGTTCCAGGCCATGCTGGACGCGGTGGCGCTGCCCGTGCTGCTGGTGGCGCTTGCCCTCTATTCCGGCCTGCTCACGGCCATCGTGCTCGGCTTCTCGCTGGCGATCGCCGGCGTCATCGCCGCGCTGGTGCCCGGCTTCCGCCGCCGGCTGGACCGGCTCTACCAGTCCGAGGGCAGCCGCCAGGCCTATCTGGTGGAGACGCTGCATAACATGCGCGCGGTGAAGTCCCTGGTGCTGGAGCCGGTCCGCCAGGCGGCCTGGGAGCAGAAGCTGGTTAACGCCGTACGGCAGCAGGCGGAGGTGGGGCGCATCGGCATTGCCGGCACGGTGGCCACCAACCTGCTGGAGAAGCTGATGCAGATCAGCGTGCTCGCTATCGGCGCCGCCACGGTGTTCGAGGGCAGCCTCAGCATCGGCGCGCTCGTCGCCTTCACCATGCTCTCCGGCCGCGTCACCGGCCCGCTGGTGCAGATGGTGGCGCTGATCAACGAGTACCAGGAAGCCGCGCTCTCCGTCCGCATGCTGGGCCATGTGATGAACGCCCAGCCGGAGCGCCGCGGCCAGGAAAGGCTGGCCCGCCCCGCCATCACCGGCGCCCTCGCCTTCGACCAGGTGACCTTCCGCTATCCCGGCGCCGCCATGCCGGCGCTGGACCGCGTCTCCTTCCAGGTGGAGCCGGGCCAGGTCATCGGCGTGGTCGGCCGCAGCGGCTCCGGCAAGACCACCCTCACCCGCCTCATCCAGGCCATCCACACGCCGCAATCCGGGCTGATCCGGGTCGGCGACATGGATCTCCGCCATATCGAGCTGACCCATCTCCGGCGGGGAATCGGCGTGGTGCTGCAGGAGAATCTGCTGTTCCGCGGCACGATCCGGGAGAACATCGCCGCCGCCCGCCCCGACGCCCCGCTGCATGAGGTGCTGGAGGCGGCGCGCCTCGCCGGCGCCGACGAGTTCATCGAGCGCCTACCGCATTCCTACGACACGCTGGTGGAGGAAAATGCGGCGAACTTCAGCGGCGGCCAGCGCCAGCGCCTCGCCATCGCCCGCGCCCTGCTGCCGCGGCCGAGCCTGCTGATCTTCGACGAGGCCACCAGCGCGCTGGACCCGGAGAGCGAGGCGATCGTGCAGCGCAACCTGGCGCGCATCGCGGCGGGGCGCACCATGATCATCGTCTCCCACCGCCTCGCCTCCCTGGCCGGGGCGGATGCCATCCTGGTGCTGGATCGCGGCCAGGTGGTGGACATGGCGCCGCATGCCGCGCTGCTGCAGCGCTGCGACATCTACCGGCATCTCTGGCAGCAGCAGACGCAGCATCTGCTGGCTCCGGCCTGATGCCTTCCGACGCCGCCCTGCCGGCGCTGCCCTTCCGCGCCATCGGGCGCCGCCGGCGGGCGCCGAAGCCGGTGCCGGTCGCGCCGGAGGCGATCCCCTTCCAGGACGATCTGCATGCGCTGCTGGCGGAGCCGCCGCCGCCCTTCCTCGGCGGCGCGCATTACCTCGTCGCGCTGCTCTTCCTGGCGCTGCTTGCCCTGGCCTGCGTCGCCCGGGTGGACATGGTCGTCACCGCCTCGGGGCGCCTCGCGCCGGATTCCCCGCCCATCGTGCTGCAGCCGATGGAGCGCGCGGTGCTGACCGAGCTGCGGGTGAAGCCGGGCGAGGAGGTGAAGCGCGGCCAGGTACTGGCGGTGCTGGATTCCACCTTCACTGCCGCCGACATCGCCGCCCTCACCACCCAGCGCCAGACCTTGCTGGCCCAGCGCCGCAGGCTGGAGGCGGAGATGAGCGACCAGCCCCTGCCGCCCCCCCCGCCGGGCGACCAGGACCAGCTCCTGCAATCCGTGCTCCACGCCCAGCGAGAGGCCGTCCGCCGCGCCCGGCTCCGCGCCTTCGAGGAGGAGATCGGCAGCATCGCCGCCAGCCTCCGCACGCTGGAGGACTCGACCGGGCTCCTCGCCGAGCAATCCGCCATCGCCCGGGACGTGGAGACGATGCGCGCCCGGCTGATGGAGGGCCAGGTCGGCTCCCGCCTCAACCTGCTTGGCGCCCGCTCCCAGCGCCTCAAGGCGGATCAGGACCTCTCCCAGGCCCGCAACCGCATGGCGGAGCTGCGCCACGCCCTGCAGGCCAAGCAGGCGGAGCGGCAGACCTTCCTCGATGACTGGCAGCGCCAGCTGCTGGAGGAGCTGGTGCGCATCCGCGGCGAGCTCTCCCGCACCGAGGAGACGCTGGCCAAGGCCAACCGCCTGGCGGAGCTCACCCTGGTGACGGCGCCGCAGGATGGCATCGTGCAGGAAGTCGCCCGCCGCTCTGCCGGCTCCGTGCTGCGGGAGGCGGAGCCGCTGGTGGTGCTGGTGCCCGCCCATGTGCCGCTGATCGCCGAAGCGGCGGTGCGCTCCGCCGATATCGGCTATCTGCGACAGGGGGCGGAGGTGGTGCTGAAGGTGGATGCCTTCCCCTTCAACCGCCATGGCGCCCTGCACGGCACGCTGCTGAGCGTGGGACAGGACAGCTTCGCCCGCCAGCCCGCCGCCGAGGCGCGGCCGGACCCCGGCGCCGCCGGCGCCTTCCACGCCGCCCGCATCGGCCTGACGCAGACCGCGCTGACGAACCTGCCCCCCGGCGCGCGGCCGCTGCCGGGCATGACCCTCAGCGCCGAGATCAAGGTCGGCAGCCGCCGCGTCATCTCCTACCTCGTCGATCCATTGCTGCGCGGGTTGCAGGAGAGCATCCGCGAGCCGTGACCGGCGGCTGGCGCGCTTTCCGGGGCCGCCCTGCAACGCCACCCGGGACGGCGTCGCGTCCGGGCCCGCCATGCGCGCTTGACAGCGTCGAGCGCACCCCAAGCCCATGGCCTCCGCGAGTGGCGCTTCCTGCCGGAGAGGACGCCGCCCCGTCAGGGGCCCCGCGTCAGCCTCTCCCGCTGTTGCCGCACGAGGGAAACATCCACCTCCGGCGCCGCATTGCCCCAGGCGTTGCGGACATAGCTCAGCAAATCCGCCACCTGCTGGTCGTCCAGCCGCCAGCCGAAACTCGGCATGCCCGGCGCGGTCGGCTCAAGGTCGGTCGCCGCGCTCCGCACCCCGGTCAGCACCACCCGCGCCAGCGTCTCCACCCCCGGCTGCACGGTGATCTGATTGTCCTTCAGCGAGGGGATCATCCCCGCCACGCCCGCCCCGTCCCGCCGGTGGCAGGCGGCGCAATTGTCGATGTAGAGCGCCTCCCCCGCCCGCATCCGCGGCGCATCGGCCGCCAGCGGTGCCGGCGGCGCCGGACCGCGCGGCGGCCGGTCCTTCAGGTAGACGGCAATGGCGCGCAGGTCCGCCTCCGTCATGCCGCTGGTGCTGTACTCCACCACCTCGGCCATCGGTCCGCTCGCCCGCGTCCAGGCGGTGGCGCCGGTGCGCAGATACTGCACCACGTCATCCACGCCCCAGGCGCCGACGCCCAGGGCCTCGTTGCCGCCGATATTCGGCGCGATCCAGCCCTGCAGCGACTGGCCGGCGAAGGCCTCGCTGCTGCGGCTGCCGCCCAGCGCGTTCATCGGCGTGTGGCAGACGCCACAATGTCCCGGCCCTTCCACCAGATAGGCGCCGCGATTCCACTCCTCGGATTTCGCCGGATCCGGCCGCAGTTCCCCCGGCGTGAAGAACAGCATGTTCCAGCCGATCATCGCCGCGCGGATGCGGAAGGGGAACGGCAGGGTGTTGCGGTTCACCGCATGCCGCACCGGCGGGATGGTCCGCAGGAAGGCGAAGATCGCATCCATGTCCTGCCGGCTCATCCGCGTGTACCAGGGATAGGGGAAGGCCGGGTAGAGATGCGCCCCATCCGGCCGCCGCCCCTCGCGCATCGCCTGCGCGAAATCATCCGGCGTCCAGCGCCCGATCCCCGTCTCCACATCCGGCGTGATGTTGGCGGCATTGATCATGCCGAAGGGCGTCTCGATCGGCCGCCCGCCGGCATAGTCGCTGGCGGCGACGCCCTCCGTCGCCTTGTGGCAGGCGACGCAGTCGCCGACCACGGCGAGGTAGCGGCCGCGCGCCACCTGGGTCCAGTCCTGGTTGTCGGCGCGCGCGGCGGGGGCACTCAGCAGCAGCGCGGCCAGCAGCAGCAGCGCCCTCATGCCGGCACCAGGGGCCCGGGGTTGGGCAGGTAGCGGTCGCGGATGGCATCCGCCGCCCAATAGGCCAGCGCCCCCACCGGGCCGGTCGGGTTGAATCCGGCATTCATCGGGAACAGGCTGGCGCCGGAGAGAAAGACATTCGGCACGTCCCAGACCTGGCAGTATTTGTTCGCCACGCTGGTCTTCGGGTCGCTGCCCATGATGGCGCCGCCGGTGTTGTGCGTGCTCTGGTAGGGGACGATGCTGTAGGGGCCGCTGATCTCGTTGCGCCGCACCGTGTGCGCCCCCATCGCCCGCACCGCCTCGACGCAACGGTCCACGGCGAAGCGGCTGAGCTTCCGCTCATTCTCCGGAAAGTCGAAGGTCATCCGCAGCAGCGGCAGCCCGTTGGAGTCCTTGTAGGTGGGATCGAGGTCGAGGTAGTTGCCCCGGTAGGGCATGACGCTGCCCTGCAGCCCCACCGCCGCCCAGCGATTGTAGTTGTCCCGCGTCGCCCGCTTCCATTCGCTGCCCCAGCGCGGCGTGTCCGGCGGCACCGGCCGGTTGGTGATGGGGCGGCCATTGGTCAGGATGCAGGCGAGGCTGGCGCCGCCGACGAAACCCGCCGGCCCGTGGTCGAAATTATCGGCGTTGAACTCATCCGCCACCATGCCGACCGAGCCGGCGCCGATGAAGGGGTTGAAGATCTTGTCCTGGCCGAAGAAGCCGGTGGCGCCGCCCGTCACCTGGTAGGCGTAGTTCCGCCCCACCACGCCCTCCCCCGTCGCCGGGTTGTAGGGCTTGCCGATGCCGGAGAGCAGCAGCAGCCGCACGTTGAAGAGCTGGTAGGCGCAGAGCAGCACCAGCGCCGCCGGCTGCTCCCATTCCTGCCCCGCCGTGTCCACATAGGTGACGCCGGTCGCCCGCTTCCCGTCGCGCGAGAGATTGACCCGCGTCACCTGGCATTCGGTCCGCGCCTCGAAGCCCGGATGCCGCACCAGCACCGGCAGCACGCAGGTCTGCGGACTGGACTTGGAGAAATTGCCGCAGCCGAAGCGCTCGCAGAAGCCGCAATAGGTGCAGGGCGCCAACTTGCAGCCATAGGGGTTGGTATAGGCCTGGGAGAGGTTGGCGGAGGGCTGCGGAAAGGGCTTCCAGCCCAGCTCCGTCGCGGCCTTGGCGAAGAGCTGGGGCGCCGCCGTCATCTGCATCGGCGGCGTTGGGTAGTCCCGCCGCCGCGACCCTTCGAAGGGGTTGCCGCCGGGCTGAAGCTGCCCGCCCAGATTGCCCGCCTTGCCGGAGATGCCGCAGAGATACTCGAAGCGGTCGAAGCTCTCCTCCAGCTCCTCATAGGTGATGCCCCAATCCTGCATCATGTGGTCCTGGGGCAGGAAATCCGCGCCGTAGCGCGCCACGGAGGAGCTGTGGAAGGTGAAGTCCCAGGGGTGCCAGCGCCAGGTCTGGCCGTTCCAGTGCACGCCCGCGCCGCCCACGCCATTGCCGGGCAGGAAGCTGCCCCAGCGGCGGATCGGCAGCGCCGTCTGGTTCATGGTGTTGCGGAAGGTCAGCGTCTCCTGCGCCGGCCGCACGAAGAGGTCGTGGCGGATGGAGTAGCGCAGCTCGTCCGGCGCCGTGGTCGGCGGGAAGTCGGTCGGCGTGTCGCGCCACGGCCCGCGCTCGATCGCCGTCACCCTGAGGCCAGCGCGGCAGAGCTCATAGGACATGATCGAGCCGGTCCAGCCCAGCCCCACCACCACCACATCGGTGGGCGGCAGGCGCCGGCTCACCGCGCCACCTGCCAGCTCGCCGCGCGCAGGCCGGAGAGCGGCACGGGCGGGTCGCGATAGGGCTGGTTCGGCCGGTCCAGCATCTCCCGGTAGTCGTAGCGGGTGCCAGGGAAGCCCAGCAGCTTCCACCCCGCCATGTCGCGGTTGCCGCCATAGATCGGGTCGGCGAAGAAGCCTTCCATCACGTTCTGCAGCAGCATCTCGAAGAAGGGCTTGTCCTCCAGCCCCGCGATGCCGGAGCGGCCCTCGTCGATCGCGTGCAGCAGCGCGTCCTGCTCTTCCGGACTCAGCGCCGGGAAGGCCCGGCCGCCGAAGCGGGCGCGGCAATGCGCGTTGATGGCGGAGAGCGACTGGCGGTAGAGCGCTGCCGGCGGCCGCTCATCCTGCAGCCCCTGCTCCGGCGTGCCACGGGCGAAGGGCCCCTGCATGTAGAGCCAGGAGGAAGAGCCGTAAGGCCCGGCAAGCTGGCGGTCCAGATAGATGGCGCAGCCCGCCTCCCCGCCGCCCGGCCCCAGCGCATCCGCCGGGATCAGGCGGTTGGCGATGGCCTCGATGCTCGCCGCCTCCTCGGCGGTGAAGTAGAGCCAGCCGCCGGCGGTGACGCGCGGCGGCGGATAGGCCTCGTTCGGGGACCAGGGCAGGGCGCCGCGGATGCTGCGGGCGGCCGCGGGACCGCCCAGGGCGATGAGGGCGGTGGCCGAGAGCAGCAGTCTCCGGCTGGTCGGAGCGTCAGGCATGCACGCCTCGCGGGGCAGGGATCCTGCCTCAGCGTCCGGCCGCCGCCGGCGTTCCTGCCCTGGATGCGCAACGAGCGCCGCGGCCATCGCCACGGCGCCCGGAGGAAAGGCGCGGCAGGCGGGCTTGCCGCCTGCGGGTGATCAGCGGGAGTAGAACTCGACGACCAGGTTCGGCTCCATCTGCACCGGGTAGGGCACGTCGGAGAGCTTCGGCACCCGGACCATCCGGCCGCGCATGGCGCGGTGGTCGATCTCGATGTACTCCGGCACGTCGCGCTCGCCGCTCTGCGCGGCGTCGAGCACGGAGGTGAGCTGCTTCGACTTCTCCTTCACCTCGATCAGGTCGCCTTCCTTGACCTGATAGGAGGGGATGTTGAGCCGCTTGCCGTTGATCAGGATATGGCCGTGGTTGACGAACTGCCGCGCCGCGAAGGGGGTGACCGCCAGCTTCATCCGGTACACCACGGTATCCAGGCGCCGCTCCAGCAGGCCGATCAGGTTCTCCGAGGTGTCGCCCTTCCGGCGGACCGCTTCCTCGTAGTACTTGCGGAACTGCTTCTCGCCGATGTTGCCGTAGTAGCCCTTCAGCTTCTGCTTCGCCATCAGCTGCACGCCGAAGTCCGTGGGCTTCTGCTTGCGGCGGGCGCCGTGCTGGCCGGGGATGGTCTCGCGCTTGTTGATCGGGCTCTTGGCCCGGCCCCAGAGGTTCACCCCGAGGCGGCGGTTGATCTTGTACTTGCTCTCGACGCGCTTGGTCATAGTGCAGTCCTGCCGCCCGTCATGCGGGCAGCCCTTCCTTTCGCTGTTGTCCCGGTAGTCCCAGGCCCCGAACGGGCAAGGGCGGGCGCATGGCCCGGAGCCATGTCCACATTCCCAGGAGGAGGCGCGGCCTATAGAAGCGCCCTCCCCGGCTTGTCAAACCCCGGTCCGTCCCCGTAATCCCCGGCCATGGTGACGCGCGAAGAGATCCTGGTCCTTGGCCTGACCGCCGGCGTGGTCGGCAGCCTTGTCGGCGGGCTGATGCTCGGGGTCGGGCTCGGCCTTGCGGTGAATGGCGCGCATATCGGCTGGCTGCTGGTGCTGCCGGCGGCGCCGGTCGCCGGGCTGCTGGGCTATGTGCTGGCACGGAAGCTGGCGAAGAAGATTTGAGATAGGAACAACAGTCCCGAATCGTTACCATCGTGTGAGCAAGGACGCTTCCGATGGAAACATATCAGATTACACCCGATATCGAGTCGGCTCTCACAGGGGATGTCAGCCCTTCGGTCCGCCGCGGAAAGCCGCACAAGCCTGCGAACTTGTCAAAGCCTCCATCGGATACGCCCAGAGTCAGGCGCTTCCTTAATGCAATCTGGGATATCGCAGCACAGGCACGTTCGAAGACAATTCCTGGCCAGTTTATGCTTGAGGGACGCGGCGCTCATTATCTGGACCAGGGCGCGGTTGCAATGATCAGGAACTATCTTGAGGCTGGTCCCAGCGCGATAGTCCTTACGTCGGACAACTTCGTCGCATCGATTACGCTTTCTGACGCCGCCTGGAACACCTACGTCCTGCCGCGTCTCCCCGGTTAGAGTTCCAGCCGGCAGAACATCCGCGGGGTGGCCGTGCCGATCTAAACGACATCAATCTTCCTCCGGCCGCCCCCGCCGCATCCGCCCGCGGCTCAGCTCCGTCACCACCCCGTGCAGGGTGCGCAGCTCCTGCTCCGTCACCTCGCCCCGCTCGAACCAGTGGCGGAGGTTCCGCACCATGCCGGGGCGCTTATGCGCGGGCTCCAGGAAGCCGCTGGCATCCAGCTCCGCCACCAGCCGGTCGAGGAAGCCCTCGAGCTGCCCCTTGGTCGCCACCTTCGTCGCATGGGTCTGGAGCTGGCGCGGCGGCGTCGGCTCGGCCGCCGTCCACCACTCATAGGCCAGGATCATCACCGCCTGGGCCAGGTTCAGCGACATATGCGCCGGGTTCAGCGGATAGCGCACCAGCGTGTCGGCGCAGGCGACGTCGTCATTCTCGAGGCCTGCCCGCTCCGGCCCGAACAGCACGGCGGCGCGCAGCGCCCGGCCGTTGATCTCCCGCAGATCCTCCGCCGCCGCGCGAGCGGTGCGCAGCGGCACGACGATGTGGCGCGGCCGCGGGCAGGTGGCGAAGACGCGGTGGCAATCGGCCACCGCGCTCGGCACATCGGGGAAGAGCTGCGCCGCTTCCAGGATGGCATCGGCGCCCGAGGCGGTGCGCCAGGCGCGGTCCTGCGGCCAGCCATCGCGCGGCGCCACCAGCCGCAGATGGAACAGCCCGCCATTGGCCATCGCCCGCGCCACCGTGCCGATATTCTCGGCAAGCTGCGGCCGCACCAGCACGATGATCGGACTCTCCCCCGGCGGCGGGACGAGATCGGCAGCGGGCTTGCCGCCCCGCGTCCAGGCCTCCGGCAGGATGCGATGGGCGCCGAGGGCGAAGGCCAGCGCCGGGCGCAGCTTCCAGCCGCCCGCCACCGGCTCCGCCAGCAGGGCGAGCGGCTCCGCCGGCGCGTCCCGGTCCAGCGCCGCCGCCAGCTCCACCGCCAGCGCCCGATAGGCCGCGATCTCCTGCCCCGCCGCCGCCGCCAGCGCCGCCTCCCCGGCGACGCAGCCCGGCGCGGCGAGATGCGCCTGGAACCAGGCCCGCTTCGGGTCGGTCAGGGCGATGCGCTTGAGGGCGTCGATCCAATCCTCGTTGGAGGGGGCATGATCCTCGCTCATACCGCGCCGCCCATGGCCCGGCGGCGAGCGCTTTCCCCGGCCGGCGCATGGCCGGGCCGGCCCCGGCCATCCATGGCCTGGCGCCGCGCCACGCCCGGCCATGACGGAAGGGCGCGCGCCCGCCTCATGTCCGCCGCCAGGTCGTGCCCTGCGGCCCATCCTCCAGCAGGATGCCCTTCGCCTTCAGCTCGTCCCGGATGCGGTCGGCCGCGGCGAAGTCGCGCGCCTTGCGGGCGGCCAGCCGGTCGGCGATGGCCTGCTCCACCCAGGACGTATCCTCGCCGCCCTGCAGCCAGGCCGCCGGATCGCCGGCGCAGAGGCCGAGCACCTCGGCCGCCTCGCGGAAGGCCGCCGCCGCCAGCCCCGCCACCACCGGCCAGGGCTTGCCGATCCGCCCCAGCACCGCGGTGGCGCTGCCGCCGACGCTGGCCACATTCTCCAGCGTCCGCAGGTCGCGCAGCCGGGTCAGCGCCAGCGGCGTGTTCAAATCGTCCAGCAGCGGGGCGAGCGCCCACTCCACCATCTCCTGCTGCGTCGCCTCATGGCCATCGGCCGGTGCCACGGCGCGGGCCAGCATGGCGTAGTGGTCGTCCAGCTCCGCCTTCGCCTCCTCCAGCGCCGCCTGGGTGAAGTCCAGATCGGCGCGGTAATGGGTGCGCAGCACGGTCAGGCGGAAGGCCTCGCCCGCCCAGGCGCCGCGCGCCAGCAGCTCCCGCAGCACGATGAAATTGCCGAGGGATTTGGACATCTTCTCGCCCTCGACCCGCAGCATGCCGTTGTGCAGCCAGATATTGGCCATGCGCGGGGTGCCGAAGGCGCAGCGGCTCTGCGCCAGCTCATTCTCATGATGCGGGAAGATCAGGTCGTGCCCGCCGCCATGAATGTCGAAGATTTCCCCAAGCGCCTGCCAGGACATGGCGGAGCACTCGATATGCCAGCCGGGGCGGCCCTTGCCCCAGGGGCTGTCCCAGGCCGGCACGCCGGGGGGCGAGGGTTTCCACAGCACGAAATCCCCGGCATCCCGCTTGTAGGGCGCGACATCGATGCGGGCGCCGGCCTGCAATTCCTCGGGGCTGCGGCCGGAGAGCGCGCCGTATTCGCCGAAGGAGGGCACGGAGAAGAGCACATGCCCCTCCGCCACATAGGCATGGCCGCGGGCGATCAGCTTCTCGATGAGCGCGATCATCGGCGCGATGGATTGCGTCGCGCGCGGCTCCTCATCCGGCGGCAGGGCGCCGATGGCGGCCATGTCGCGGTGGAAATCCGTCGTGGTGCGGGCGGTGATGGCAGAGATGGGCTCGCCGCTCTCGGCCGCCCGCGCATTGATCTTGTCATCCACGTCCGTGATGTTCCGGACATAGGTGACGCGGGGATAGAGCCGCCGCAGCAGGCGGGAGAGCACGTCGAAGACGATGACCGGCCGGGCATTGCCGATATGCGCCAGGTCATAGACGGTGGGGCCGCAGACATACATCCGCACATGGGAGGGGTCGATCGGCACGAAGCGGTCCTTCGTGCGGGTGAGGCTGTTGTGCAGGTGGAGGTCGGGCGTCATGCGGGGATGCATGGGGCCAAGGGCGGGCGGAAAGCAAGGGTGGGCGGCAAGGTCCGGCCGGGGCCGCACCCGCCTGGGCTACCTCTCGCCTGCTCCGGCGTTAGGCGCTGACAGGCCAGCAGGAGCAACCGGCATGGGAAAATCGGTCCTCATCATCGGCGAAGATCCGGCCGAGATCGACTTCGACGCACCGGACGCGCCGAAGAACATGTCCGCGGCCAGGATCATGGAAGGGCTGAACGGGTCCCTGGCGCGTCTTGAGGCCGCAGGCCATTCCGCTTCCCTGCTGCTTACCAAGGATGCCGAGACGGTCGAGGCGCAGGTCTCGGAAGCGCTTGCCCGGGGGAGCTACGACGTGATCGTGGTCGGGGCTGGCCTGCGCACCCTTCCGCCCATGGCCCTTCAGTTCGAGCGCTTGATGAACCTCCTGCATGAGCGGGCCCCCCGCGCCAGGCTGGCCTTCAACAGCCAGCCCGGGGATTCCGATGCGGCGGCGATGCGCTGGCTCTGAGACATCCGGCAAGACCCTTGCGCCGCTTCGCCCCATTCCAGGCCCTGACAGGGCCTTGCCTGTTCCTGGGGCTTGCGCCCGGGCAAATATTCCTATGTTGTGCCAAACTCCGTCGGCACCCGGCCTCCATGCCCCATCCCCCTCCCCCAATCAGGACCTCCGGACCGGACAGCAGGAGTGATTTGTCCGCGACCGGCAGACCCGGCCCGGGCAGCGCAGCAGGGCATTTGTCCGAAAGCTGCAGGTGGGCGGCTTTTCCCGCCCTCCCGGTCGGCGCACCATGGCAGCCTTCCAGCAAGGCGACCCGATGACCACTCCCACCGACCCCGCCCTGATGTCCGCCGAGACCCTGCTCGGCCTCTATGCCCGCCGCGCCCTCTCCCCGGTGGAGGTGCTGCAGGCGGTCCTGCAGCGCGTCGCCCTCTACAACCCCTGGGTCAATGCCTTCGCCGCCATGAACCCGCACGCCCTGCGGGAGGCCGGGGAGAGCGAGGCGCGCTGGATGGCCGGCCGCCCCATCGGGCTGCTGGACGGCGTGCCGAGCACGGTGAAGGATCTGCTGAACCTCGCCGGCTTCCCGACGCGCCGCGGCAGCAAGACCACCCCCGCCACCCCGGCCACCGAGGATGCCCCGGCGGTGATGGGGCTGAAGCAGGCCGGCGCCGTCATCCTGGGCAAGACCACCACCACGGAATTCGGCTGGAAATCCCCGGGCGACTGCCCGCTGCACGGCATCACCCGCAACCCCTGGAACCGGCAGCGGACGGTGGGCGGCTCCTCCTCCGGCGCTGGCGCCGCCGGCGCGGCCTGCTTCGGGCCGCTGCATATCGGCACCGATGCCGGCGGCTCCGTCCGCATCCCCGCCGCCTTCTGCGGGCTGGTCGGGCTGAAGCCGAGCTTCGGCCGCATCCCGCAATGGCCGCTCGGCGCCTTCGCCAATGTCGCCTGCGCCGGGCCGATGACCCGCACGGTGCGCGACGCGGCGCTGATGTTCTCCGCCATGGCGCGGCATGACCTCCGCGACCCCTTCTGCCTGCCGGACGAGCCGCGGGACTGGCGCGCCGGCATCGAGGACGGCGTCGCCGGCATGCGCGTCGCCCTGGTCCGTCGCCTCGGCTTCGAGCCGCCGCTCGACGCCGATGGCGAGGCGGTGCTGCTGGGCGCGGCGAAGCTGCTGGAGGAGCAGGGCGCCATCGTCGAGGAGGCCGACCCCGGGCTGCCCGATACCCGCGCCATCTTCGGCCGGGTCTGGGGCGTGGCGCTGGCCCGGCTGGTGGCGACGACGCCCGAGGAGAAGCGCCCCCTGCTCGATGCCGGGCTGGCCGAGGTGGCGGAGCGCGAGGGCGGCATGAGCGCCATCGACTTCCTTGGCGCCGAGGCGCTGCGGATCGAGGCGGCGCACGCCATGGCCCGCTTCCACCAGCGCTACGATCTGGTGCTGACCGCCTGCACGCCCACCGCCGCCTTCGCCGCGGACCAGCCGACCATCCGCCCGACCGAGGCGCTGTGGCGCGACTGGGCTCCCTGGACCTTCGCCTTCAACCTGACCCGCCAGCCGGCGATCAGCGTGCCGGTGGCGCTGGACGAGCACGGCATGCCGCGCGCGGTGCAGCTGGCGGCGGCGCTCTACCGGGACGACCTCGTCTTCCGCGGCGCCCGGGCGCTGGAGCGCGCGGCGGAGATCCCGCTGGCGAGCCCGGGCTGAGGGAAGGCCTCCAGGGGCTCTGCCCGCTGGCGGCAGTGCCGCCAACCCCCGCCGGGGACCGGACCGATCCCCGGACCCCGGTGGGAGTTTCAGGCCCTGGGGGTAGGACCAGCCGACTCCCTACCGGGGGCGGACCAGGGGGAGGACGGGCGGCAGGCCGGTCGCGGGGAAGCGCATCTCCGCCCGGGTGCCGCAGCCATCCTCGGTCTCGACGAGGATGGCATCCCGCGCCGTCAGCACCGCCGCCTCCGCCCGGCGGTCGAGCCGGAGCAGGCGGCCACCCGGTAGCACCTCCACGGCCTGGGTTTGCAGCAGCGGGCCACCATCCACCTGCAGCCGCACCGCCACCGGGCGCTTCCGCTCGAAGCAGATATGCGCATCGCCATTGGCCAGCACCACCATCTCCGCCAGCACGCGCAGCTGCGCCCGGGCCTCGCTGGTGCTGCCCCGCTCGGTGACGAAGGCGGCGGCGTTGGTGGCGAGGAAGCGCACCGGCCGGCCGCCGGCATCCGCCTGCTCGGTGGGCTGCCACTGGGCGCTCGCGGCAGCGGCGGCGAGGGACAGCGTGGCGGCAAGAACGGGCAGGCGCATCGATGTCTCCCCCTCCGCCGCCTCGTTACGCCGCCGCCCCGGGTTCCGCAACGCCACGCCGCATGGCAGGCTGGCGCGGCGCAGGACGAGGGAGGGCGAGATGCCGGATGTACTGGGCTGGCGGGCGGTGTTCGGCGTCATGGGCCCCTCCACCAACACCGTGGTGCAGCCGGATTTCGAGATGCTGCGGCCGCCCGGAATCACCGCGCATTACAGCCGCATCTTCACGCCCAACGCCAAGGCGATCAGCAACGACAGCTTCCGCAGCGGCATCTCGCTGATCGGCGACAACACGCTGGAGGCGGTGCGCAGCGTGATGACCTGCGAGCCCGACCACCTGATCATGGGCATGAGCGCCGTCACCTTCTTCGACGGCGCCGCCGGGGCGGACCGCTTCATCCGCCAGGTGGAGGAGGCGAGCGGCATCGGCGTCACCATCGGCTCCCATGCCTGCACCGCGGCATTGCGGGCCTATCCAGGGGTCCGGCGGATCGCCTTCCTCTCTCCCTACTGGCCGGTGATGAATGCCGAAGTGGCGCGCTACTTCACCGATATGGGCTTCAGCGTGGTGCGGGAGCGGGCGCTGCAATGCAGCTCCTGGACCGCCATCGCCCGGGTGACGCCGGCCGAGCTGGTGCCGGTGCTGCAGGCGCTGGACGGGGATGACGTGGACGCCATCGTCCAGGTGGGCACCAACCTCTCCATGGTGCGGCTGGCGGCGGCGGCGGAGCTGTTCTTCGGCAAGCCGGTCATCGCCATCAACGCCGCCACCTGGTGGCATGCGCTGCGCAGCCGGGGGATTGCCGACCGGGTGTCCGGCTTCGGGCGGCTGCTGGAGGAGTTCTGAGGCTCGGCAGGCCCGTGCCGCCGATGTCAGTCCTTCTTCAGCGCCCCCAGGA
This sequence comes from Siccirubricoccus soli, assembly GCF_024178315.1. GTDB lineage: Bacteria > Pseudomonadota > Alphaproteobacteria > Acetobacterales > Acetobacteraceae > Siccirubricoccus > Siccirubricoccus soli. The sequence goes on from NZ_JAMZIK010000030.1 coordinate 80,289, forward strand.
ACTCCCGGAAATCCCGCGCCTCGGCGAAATTGCGATAGACGCTGGCGAAGCGGACATAGGCCACCTCATCCACCCCCTTCAGCGTGTCCATGACGATCTCGCCGATCTGGCGGGAGGTGACCTCGGACTCCGCCTCGGTCTCCAGCTTGCGTTGGATGCCGTTGACGATGCGCTCGATGCGATCCTCCTCCACCGGCCGCTTGCGCAGCGCGACGCGGATGGAGCGGGCGAGCTTCTCGCGATCGAAGGGCACGCGGCGGCCATCGGTCTTGACCACCGTGATCTCGCGGAGCTGGACCCGCTCGAAGGTGGTGAAGCGGGCGCCGCAGCCGGGGCAGGAGCGGCGGCGGCGGATGGCCGCGCCTTCCTCGGCCGGTCGGCTGTCCTTCACCTGGGTATCGTCGCGTCCGCAGAACGGGCAGCGCATGGCGAGTCTCCGTCTCTGCCACAATCTATGGCGTGACGGAGGCGGAGGAAATACCAAGTATTGCGGGGAGAGGGCGCAACGCCCTCTCCTCGGCAGGCTCAGCCCGGATAGACGGGGAAGCGCCGGCAGAGATCCAGCACCTTGGCCTTCACCTTCTGCTCCACGGCCGTGTTGCCGTCCGGGGCGTTGGCCGCGGCCAGGCCGTCCAGCACCTCGCCGATCAGCTTGCCCACCTCGCGGAACTCGGCCTCGCCAAAGCCGCGGGTAGTCGCCGCCGGGGTGCCGAGGCGGACGCCGGAGGTCACCATCGGCTTCTCCGGGTCGAAGGGGATGGCGTTCTTGTTGCAGGTCAGATGGGCGCGGTTCAGCGCCGCCTCGGAGGCCTTGCCGGTCAGCTTCTTCGGCCGGAGGTCCACCAGCAGCAGGTGATTGTCGGTGCCGCCGGTGACGAGGTCGAGGCCCTGCGCCTTCAGCTCCTCCGCCAGCGCCGCGGCATTGGCGACGACGGCGCGGGAATAGGCGCGGAATTCCGGCTTCAGCGCCTCCCCGAAGGCGACCGCCTTGGCGGCGATCACATGCATCAGCGGCCCGCCCTGCAGGCCGGGGAAGACGGCGCTGTTGAGCTTCTTCGCCAGCGCCTCGTCATTGGTCAGGATCATGCCGCCGCGCGGGCCGCGCAGCGTCTTGTGCGTGGTGGTGGTGGCGATGTGGGCGTGCGGGAAGGGCGAGGGGTGCGCGCCGCCGGCGACGAGGCCCGCGAAATGCGCCATGTCCACCATGAAATAGGCGCCGACCTCATCCGCGATGGCGCGGAACCCGGCGAAGTCCCAGTGCCGGGCATAGGCGCTGCCGCCGGCGATGATCAGCTTCGGCTTCGCCTCCAGCGCGATGCGGCGGACCTCCGCCATGTCGATGCGCTGGTCCTCGCGCCGCACGGTATAGGGCACCGGCTTGAACCACTTGCCGGAGAGGTTGGCGAGCGAGCCATGCGTCAGGTGACCGCCGGCGGCGAGGTCGAGGCCCATGAAGGCATCGCCCGGCTGCAGCAGCGCCAGGAACACCGCCTGGTTGGCCTGGGCGCCGCTATGCGGCTGGACATTGGCGAAGCCGCAGCCGAACAGCTTGCAGGCGCGCTGGATCGCCAGCGTCTCCGCCACATCGACATATTCGCAGCCGCCATAGTAGCGGCGGCCGGGATAGCCCTCGGCGTATTTGTTGGTCAGGACCGAGCCCTGCGCCTCCAGCACGGCGCAGGAGACGATGTTCTCGCTGGCGATCAGCTCGATGCCGTCCTGCTGCCGGCCGAGCTCCTGGCCGATGGCGGCCGCCAGCTCGGGGTCGGCCTCGGCGAGGCCGGCCTGGAAGAAGCGCTCGGGGATGCGGTAGGCGGCGGTTTCGTTCATCTCGGCGGTCCTGGCCTCTCAGGCGGGCATCAGCTTGGCGAGGCGGCGGGCATGGCGGCCGCCCTCGAATTCCGTGGCGAGGAAGCTGCGCAGCGCATCCAGCGCCGGCTCCGGCCCCACCAGCCGGGCGCCGAAGCAGGCGACATTCGCATCGTTATGGGCGCGGGTCAGGCGGGCTTCCGTGGTGTTGTGCAGCACGGCGGCACGGATGCCGGGGTGGCGGTTGGCGGCGATGGCGATGCCGATGCCGGTGCCGCAGACCAGCACCCCGAAGCGGGCCGAGCCGGCCTCCACCGCCTCCGCCACCTTGTGGGCGAAATCCGGGTAATCCACGGAATCCGGGCTGTTGGTGCCGAAATCCAGCAGGCTGTGCCCGGCCTCGGCCAGGGCGGCCTGGAGGATGGTCTTCAGCGGCAGGCCGGCATGGTCGCCACCGATGGCAATGGTGAGGGCGCTCATGCCGGCGCCTTAGCACTTCCGGCCGGGGGGCGCGATAGCGCGGGGCGCGGCCCTGGGCCGGGCCTGGATCAGGCCTCGGCCGCGTCCTCCTCGGCGGGGGGCGGGAACGGCACCTCCTCGTAGAGCTCCTCCAGCGGCAGGGAGATGCCGATCTCCGGCAGCTCGAGGGTCTCGCCGGCGACCAGGATGCTCACCATCCAGCGGTCCCCCTCCCGGGCATGGATGGTGGCGGCGGGCCGGTCCTGCTCCAGCATGACGTAGCGCATGGCGGAGGGGGTATCGCGGTATTCGCGGGCCTTGACGATGCGGTCCATGGCCTGGGTGCCGGGCGAGAGGATCTCGAACAGCACCACCGGGTCATGGAGCACCCGGTCATTGGCCGCAGCGGGGGAGCAGGCGACGAAGCCATCCGGGTAGCGGATCGAGCCGGCCACCTGCACCTTCAGCTCCGGCCCGTAGAAGCGGCAGGGCGTGCCACGCAGCCGGTTCCGCAGCGCCGTCGTCAGATTCCCCCGGATGAGGGCATGCGCGACCGTCACCCCGACCATCGCCACCGGGGCGAAGCCGTCATATTCCCATTTCCGCTCCTGCCGTTCCTCCCAGGCGAGGAACTCGGCGAGCCCCATGGGCCGGCGCAGCGCTATGTTCATGGTCACAGCCTACCACGCGCCGCCCGAACCATCCCAGCACCATCGCGCTTCCGTCATGGCCCTGGACATGGCAGGGATAGCGCCGCAAAGGGAGGACCCCATGGTCACCAGCTCCAATCCCGAGACCCTGGCGCTGCATGGCGGCAGCCACCGTGCGGATCCCAGCACCGGCTCCGTCGCCGTGCCGATCCACCAGACCACCAGCTACCAGTTCCAGGACACCGGCCACGCCGCCCGGCTGTTCGGGCTGCAGGAGCTGGGGAACATCTACACCCGCATCATGAACCCGACGCAGGATGCGCTGGAAACGCGGATCGCGGCGGTGGAGGGCGGGGTGGCGGCGCTTGCGGTGGCCTCCGGCCAGGCGGCGACCAGCTTCTGCATCCTCAACCTGACCCAGCCGGGGGACAACATCGTCTCCTCCACGGATCTTTACGGCGGCACCTGGAACCTCTTCGCCAACACGCTGAAGGGCATGGGCGTCGAGGTCCGCTTCGTCGACCCCGCCGATCCGGAGGCCTTCGCCCGCGCCACCGATGCGCGGACCCGCGCCTACTACGCCGAGACCCTGCCGAACCCGAAGCTGCAGGTCTTCCCGATCGGCGAGGTGGCGGCGATCGGGCGGAAGCTCGGCGTGCCGCTCATCATGGACAACACGGCGGCGCCCATCCTGTGCAAGCCGCTCGCCCATGGGGCCGCCGTGGTGATGCATTCCAGCACCAAATTCATCGGCGGCCACGGCACCAGCATCGGCGGCATCGTGGTGGATGGCGGCAATTTCGACTGGGAGGCCGGCGGCGATCGCTTCCCCACGCTGAACACGCCGGACCCCAGCTACCATGGCGCGATCTGGACCCAAGCGGCGAAGCCGCTCGGCCCCATCGCCTATATCCTCCGGATGCGCACCTGCCTGCTGCGCGACCTCGGCGCGGCGACGACGCCGATGAACGCCTTCTTCCATATCCAGGGGCTGGAGACGCTGCCGCTGCGGATGGAGCGGCATTGCAGCAACGCGCTGAAGGTCGCCGCCTGGCTGGCCGAGCAGCCCGGCGTGACCCAGGTGATCCATCCGAGCCTGCAGCGGGGCGAGGCGAAGCGCCGGGCAGATGCCTATCTCAAGGGTGGCTACGGTTCGCTGATGGGGTTCGAGCTGGCCGGCGGCGCCGAGGCCGGGGCGAAGTTCATCAACGCGCTGAAGATGTTCTACCACGTCGCCAATATCGGCGATGCGCGGTCCCTGGCGATCCACCCCGCCACCACCACGCACAGCCAGCTTTCGGTGGAGGAACAGGCCGCGACCGGCGTGACGCCGGGCTATGTGCGGCTCTCCATCGGCATCGAGCATATCGATGATATCATCGCGGACCTCGACCAGGCGCTGAAGGCAGCACGGACATGAATGCGGATCGCAGGATGGGCATGGGGCGGGCGGAGCTGGCGGAGGAGGCGCCGTCGCCCGGCGCCTATCCTGCGGTCCGCCTGCGCCGCAACCGGCGGGATACCTGGACGCGGCGGCTGGTGGCGGAGAACACGCTTTCCGTCGATGACCTGATCTGGCCGATCTTCGTCATCGAGGGGAAGAACGAGGAGCGCCCCGTCGCCTCCATGCCCGGCCAGGTGCGCGTCACCGTGGACCGGGTGGCGAAGCATGTGGAGGAGGCGGCGAAGCTCGGCATTCCCGCCATCGCCATCTTCCCGGCCACGCCCGCCGAGGCGAAGGATGCCGAGGGCAGCGAGGCGCTGAACCCGGACAACCTCATCTGCCGCGCGGCGCGCGAGCTGAAGCGGGAGTTCCCGGAGGTCGGGCTGATCGGCGACGTGGCGCTGGACCCCTATACCGACCATGGCCATGACGGGGTGTTCCGCGAGACCCGCACCGGCGAGTACATCCACAATGACGACACCGTGGCGGTGCTGGTCCGCCAGGCGCTGAACCAGGCGGAGGCCGGCATCGACGTCATCGCACCCTCCGACATGATGGATGGCCGCATCGGCGCCATCCGCCGGGCGCTGGACGCCGAGGGCTTCATCGACACCCGCATCATGTCCTACGCCGCCAAATACGCCTCCGCCTTCTACGGCCCGTTCCGGGATGCGTTGGGCAACAGCCAGGCGTTGCGCGGCGACAAGAAGACCTACCAGATGGACCCGGCCAATTCGGACGAGGCGCTGCGCGAAGTGGCGATGGACCTCGCCGAGGGCGCCGACACCGTGATGGTAAAGCCGGGGATGCCCTATCTCGACATCATCCGCCGGGTGAAGGACCGCTTCGGCGTGCCGACCTTCGCCTATCAGGTCAGCGGCGAATACGCGATGATCATGGCCGCCGTGAACAATGGCTGGCTGGACCACGACCGGACGATGCTGGAAAGCCTGATGGGCTTCAAGCGCGCCGGCGCCAGCGGCGTGCTCAGCTATTTCTCGGTGAAGGCGGCGAGGCTGCTGAAGGGTTGACCCTCCCTCCCCTTCGGGCCTCAGATCGGGGCCCTGAGTGGGAGGACGCAGAATGAACACCGATTGGCTCGGCCTGGGCGGCAAGGTGGCCGTGGTGACGGGTGCGGGCGGCGGCATCGGCCGCGCCTGCGCCAGATCCTTCGTCGAGGCGGGCGCCTCGGTCATGCTGCTCGACCTGGATGCGGAGCGGTTGGCGGCGGTCGAGCAGGAGCTGCGCGCGGCGGGCGGCCAGGTGGCGGCGAAGGTGTGCGACACCACCTCCGAAGCGAGCATCAAGGCGGCCGCCGAAGCAACACAGCAGGCGCTGGGGCCGGCGGAGATCCTGGTGAACAATGCCGGCATCCTGCGGCCGGGGCCGCTGGCGACGCTGTCGCTGGCCGAATGGAATGCGCTGCTGGCGGTGAACCTCACCGGCTACCTGCTCTGCGCTCAGGCCTTCCGGCCGCAGATGCTGGCAAAGAAGGGCGGCGCGATCGTCTCGGTCGCCTCCATCGCCGGCCGCAACCCGCAGCCGCGCTCCGGCGCCTATTCGCCGAGCAAGGCGGGCGTGCTCATGCTGTCCAAGCAGCTCGCGCTGGAATGGGGACCAGAGGGGATCCGCAGCAATGTCGTCTCGCCGGGGCTGGTGCGCACGCCGCTGTCGGAGGCCTTCTACCAGGCGCCGGGCGTGGCGGAGAAGCGCGCCGCCATGGTGCCGCTGAAGCGCGTGGCGGGGCCGCAGGACATGGCGGATGCGGTGCTGTATCTCGCCAGCCCGCGGGCCAGCTATGTGACCGGCGCCGAGATCCTGGTGGATGGCGGTCTCGACCAGATGGTGATGGAGCTGACGCCGCGGCCGGGGTTCTAGAGCAGATCGCCGTAGGGCGGCATCACCCGAAGGCGTGAATCTGCTCTGCCAACAAAGGCGTAGAGCGTTTTCGGTGAACGCATGTAAACCGAAAACGCTCTAGCATTCCCACGACGTCGCTGCGTGACGCCGCGGGGCCCCGGAGGCGCTGAGTGACCGCGCTCCGCGCAGCCCCGCGCGGCAAAGCCGCGCCGGGGCAACGGGCGAGCCGGGTGGCGGTATCGGAGGCGGAGATGTCGCCGCGCGTAGCGGGCTGAGGTCGCAGCCTTGCGCAGCTGCGCGCCGCCCCTGGCTATCGCAGGGAGCTCTGGACAGCACCAGGGGGTGCGGCATGCCCTCCCCGCGCCCGGTCGCGATGCCGCGCGGATGCCGCCTCGGCTTCTGTGCCGCTGCATAGCGGCCCGCACCACGATACCGTCCTGCTGCCACGTGACACGACCCACCACCGACCGGCGCAGTGCGGCTTCGCCGGCGCGGCTTTCACGATCGCCGCCTGAGCGGCACCGCTCGCACGGGCTGCTGCCTGACGGCCCAGTGGAGACGACCGGCGGCGACAGCCAGTGGGTGGCAGGCCGGAGCTACGCCGCGTCGCTGCTCGCCGCCTGGGCATTGGCAGATGCGGCGGCCTCCTCCCCCTCATTCGCCGCCGTCAGCGCTTCCTTACCCGAGCTGCCCTGGGCCAACCCCTCGCAGAAGGCCCCCAGCGCTCGCACCGAGAGGCTTTCCCAATGCCAGTCATAGAAGCCGCAATGGCCGCCGCCCCGTACCACCAGCTTCAGCACCGCCGGGCAGGCGCGCCAATCGACGCCGGCGAGGCTGTCCACCGGCACCAGCGGGTCATCCGCCGCCATCAGCAGCAGGGCCGGGCGGCGCAGTCGGGGAAGCACGGAGGCCGGGCGGTTCAGCTCGCAGAACACGGCGTAGGAGGGGTAGCCGAAGCGCGGCGCCGTCACCTCCGCCTCGAATTCCGTCAGGCAGCGCGCGGTGCGGGCGGCGTCGCGCAGCGGCTCCGGCAGGTCCTTTGCCGGCACCGCCAGCACCTCCCGCCGGTACATGGCCAGCAGCGCCCGGCCCAGCAGCCAGTTCGCGTCGATGGCGGCATGGGCCAGGGCAGGCTCCAGCGGCGGGCAGAGGGCGGCGACCCCCAGCAGCTCCGGCATGCCCGGCTCGCTGAGGTGCCGGTCCAACAGCAGCAGGCTCAGCGAGCCGCCCAGCGACCAGCCCGCGACAACCACGCCATGGCGCACCAGCGCCGCCGGCAGGGCGCGCAGCGCGACGGCCAGATCCTCGCTGCGGCCGAGATGGTAGTGGCTGGTGCTGCGCGGCTGGGAGAAGGCGCTGCCGCGCAGGTTCAGCCGCAACACCGGAAATCCCCGGCGCAGCAGGCCCTGGGCGGCCTCGCGCAGATAGGGGTCGTCCTCGGTGCCCGTCAGCCCGTGCACCAGCAGGATAAGCGGCCGATGGGCGGCGGCCTCCGGCGCGTGCAGCATGGCGGCCAGCGCATCGCCATCGCCCAGCGGCAGCCAGAGGCGATGCCCTGCCGGCAGGGCAGCCGGGATGGGATAGCGCAGCGCGCGCAAGGTCTGCAGCGTGCCGCCAAGCCAGGGGGGACGGGCGCGAAAGGGGATCATGCCAGGCCGAACGCGGCTCAGCCCCTCAGCGTTGCGCCCAAACCCATGGTTTCCAAAGGCCCTTCGGCCTTTGGTGGGTGGGGGTCCGGGAGAGGGCAAGGCCCTCCCCCGGCACAGGCTCAGAGAATCCCCTTCTCCTTCAACCCGGCGATCTCCGCCTCGCTCATCCCCACCACCTCGCGCAGCACCTCCTGCGTATGCTGCCCCAGCACCGGTGCGGCGCTGCGGTAGGAGGGCGGGGTGCGGGAGAGCTTCACCGGGTTGGCGATGACCTGCACGGTCTCGCCCGAGGCATGCGGCATCTCCACCACCATGTTCCGCGCCTGCACATGCGGGTCGCTGAACACGTCCTTCAGCGTGTTGATCGGGCCGCAGCCGATCTTCTGCGCCTCCAGCGCCGTGATCCACTCGGCGGTGGTCTTGCTCTGCATCACCGGCGTCAGCGTCTCCGTCACCAGGTCGCGGTTCTGCACGCGGATGGGGTTGGTGGCGAAGCGCGGGTCGCTCAGCAGGTGTTCCTGGCCGAAGGCCTTGCAGAAGCGCTCGAAGGTCGGGTCGTTGCCGACCGCCAGGATGATGTAGCCGTCCTTCGTCGGGAATTCCTGGTAGGGCGCGATGTTCGGGTGCTGGTTGCCGAGACGGGGCGGATTCTCGCCCGTCGCCAGGTAGTTCATGCCCTGGTTGGCCAGCCAGGCGACATGGGTGTCCAGCATGCCGATGTCGATCTGCTGCCCCTCCCCGGTCGCGTGGCGGTGGTTCACCGCGGCGAGGATGCCGATGCAGCCATAGAGGCCGGCGAAGAGGTCGGCGACCGGCACGCCCACCTTCTGCGGAGAGCCCTTGGGCTCGCCCGTCAGGGACATGACGCCGCCCATGGCCTGGATCAGCGCGTCATAGCCCGGGCGGGGGGCGTAGGGGCCGGTCTGGCCGAAGCCGGTGATGGAGCAGTAGATGAGGCGGGGAAACTTCGCCGCGAGCTGCTCGTAGCCCAGGCCGTACTTGGCCAGCGCGCCGACCTTGAAGTTCTCGACGAGGATGTCGCAGCTCTCGAGCAGCTTCAGGATGACCGCCTGGCCCTCCGGCTTGGCGATGTCGAGCGTGACCGACTTCTTGTTGCGGTTCACGCCGACGAAATAGGCGCTTTCCTTGGTCTTCGGGACGAAGGGCGGGGCGAAGCCGCGGGTGTCGTCGCCGGCTTCCGGCCGCTCGATCTTGATCACCTCGGCGCCCAGGTCGCCGAGCATCTGGGTGCAGGTGGGCCCGGCCAGCACGCGGGTGAGGTCGAGGACGCGAAGGCCCGAAAGGGGGCCAGTCGGCGGGGCAGACATGGTAGGGCGGCGCTCCTTCTGCGATCGATTCCCGTCCGGGCCGGCAGGCGGGGCCCAAACCGTGGAAGGCCCGGGGCTCGCGCCGCGCGGTGCCATCCGAGGGGTGACAGGGATAAGGCAGCGCCGCCGAAAGTCCAGCACTCCCCGCCGGGCCGGCGCCTGCCGCCGCTCACCGGGGTATGGGCATGAGTCGGCGCAGCGGCGAGGCCAGGGCATTCCGCCACAGGTGCCGCTGGTGCTCGGTCGCCAGGGCAAGCAGTGGAATCAGCGCGATAATCGCCAGGAAGGTCGCCACCGGTCCGATGCCAAGCCCTTCGTGCAGCAGGGTCAGGAGCGGCTTGTGGAACAGGTAGAGGCTCAGGGTGCAGGAGGCGAGACCTGCGCAGAACGGACGCATGGCCGCGAGCAGGCGACCGAGCCGGGGCAGGTTGTCCACGGCGATGAAGTTCAGCGCGATCACCAACCCCAGCAGATAATCCGCCAGAAAGGCGGTGGATGCCCCCAGGCGCCATGACCGCCCGGAGGTGACGGCGGAGAGGAAGGTTCGGGCCTGGTTCGGGAGATCGATGACGTAGGCACCGACATACAGCAGGACACTCAGGGCCAGCAGGGCGGCAGCCAGGCGCGGCTCCAGCCTCGGCCGCCAGCGATAGAGCAGGACGCCTAGGGTCCAGACCGGCAGGAGCACCACGATCTTGGGTCCGGCGAGGCAGACTGCGCCCGCTGCGAGCCACCACCGGTGACCTCGCCCGAACTGCCAGAGGCCGAGCACCAAGTAGTACCAGGCCTCATATGAAAGCGACCACATGGGCGGGTTGTGCGGCGGCGCGATATCCAGCAGCCAGAGCTGGGCCAGGAAGGCGAGGTTCAGCAACGACGCCACCACCGCCGCCAGCTCCAGCTCCCCCTTCATCCCGACATCGAGGGCAAGGCCGAGCAGCAGCGCGGGGACCATCACCGACCAGAGCCGCGCCAGCCGGGCCGTGGCGAAGGCCGTGGGGGAGGTTTCCCGGCGGTCGACGACCATCGCCACGACATAGCCGGACAGCACGAAGAAGACGATGACGGCGTCATGCCCGGGGAACAGCGAGGTCGGCGTGCCGAACAGGACCGGGCAGAGGTGATCAAGGAAGACCACCGCGGCTGCACCGAAGCGGACGAGGTCGAAATAGGCTGACAATCCGGGCGCGATGCCACCCGGCTGAAATGGGGCCTGAGCCGGTGGCATCGCTGTCTCTCTGCACATTCGGAACAAATATATTCGAATGGCTGTAGTTGGACAATCTGCTTCGCGCAGCGCGTTAGCCCGCCCGCGCCGGCGCCTTCTCCTCCCCGCCCAGCAGCCGCCCCAGGGCGAAGCGGCTGCCCGCCGGCACGGCCGGCTTCGCCGGCGCCAGCAGCGCCTCCACCGCCGCCGAGCGGACCACCTGGCCGGAATGGATGAAGGCCTCGTGGTTCGCCTCGATGGCATCGGGGTCGTAGAGGTAGTTCACCATCACCCCGTAGCTCTCGCGCAGCCCGCGCTCTGCCACATTGCCCAGCCAGTTCACCCGCTCCAGCCGCGCGCCGTTGCCGAGGTGGAAGCGCGCCACCGGGTCGATCCCGCCCATGCCGGTATTGGGCCGCGTCAGGTAGCTGGCGGCCAGGCGCAGCAGCGCCGGGCGCAGCGCCGCCTCCCGCGCCGGGTCCTCCGGCCAGCCGGGCGAGACCAGGGATTTGAAGGCGGCGACCACATCCTCCTCCCCGGCGGCCGCCACTAGGGCCTGGGCCTCCTCCGGCAGGAAGGGGCTCGCCTCCCCGCCCAGCCTGCGCTCCAGCCAGCGGCGGAAGCCGGGCACGGGGGAGAGGGTGGCGAAGCGGGCAAGCTGGGGCAGCTCCGCCTTCAGCTCCTCCACCACCTGCTTGATGAGGAAATTGCCGAAGGAGATGCTCCGCAGCCCCTCCTGGCAGTTCGAGATGGAATAGAAGATCGCGGTATCGGCCTCGGAGGCGCGACCGATCTCGCCATCCCGCACCAGCAGCGGCTGCACCGCGCCGGCCATGCCGCGCACCAGCGCGACCTCGACGAAGATCAGCGGCTCCCCCGGCAGGGCAGGGTGGAAGAAGGCGAAGCAGCGGCGATCGGCCTCCAGCCGCCGGCGAAGATCCTCCCAGCCCTGGATCTCATGCACCGCCTCATAGGCGATCAGCTTCTCCAGCACCGAGGCGGGGGTCTGCCAGTCGATCCGCCGCAGCTCCAGGAAGCCGCGGTTGAACCAGGAGTTGAACAGGTGGCGCAGGTCGGAATCGAGCGGCCGCAGGCTGGGCTGGGCCTTCAGCAGGCCGAGCAGCTCTTCCCGCATCTTCACCAGCGTGGCGGTGCCGCCGGGGCTGTGGTTCATCCGCCGCAGCAGCTCCTGCCGCGGCGGCTCGGCGGCGTCCGCCAGGCGGGCGGCGGCCTCGGCGCCGGGGCTGGCGAGCCAGGCCTCGGCGGCGGCGCGCAGCTCCGCCTCATCGGGGGCGAAGCCCTCGGCGAGGAAGCGATAGAAGCCGAGGCGATCCTCCACCGAGAGGGCGGCGAAGGCGTCTCGCAGCGCCCGGGCGACGGCGGCGCCGGAGGCCTCGCCCCGCTCGGAGAGCAGGGTCTCGGCCAGGGAGCGGGCCCGGTCCAGCGGCGGCAGGCTGGTGCTCGGCACGTCGGCGAAGGCGCGGCCGCGTTCGGCGATGGTGGACCAGAGCCGTTCCAGCCAGTTGCGCGATTCAGGAAGGGTGATGCTGGTGGACGCCATGCAGCCTCGTGCTCCTGCAAATCGGGGACAGCCTAGGGCAGATGGCAGCGCGGCGGGAACCGGCTTGCGGATCGGTGCGGCAGCGGTGCGGTGCGGCGCCCCCTCCCCGCTTGCCCTTCGCCCCCTGCCGGCCCATGGTCGCGACCTCAGAGATCCCCGGGAGGACCCGATGCTCGACCGGCCCATGCCGACCCCCGCCGCCCCGCTGCTCGATCCCTTCGCGCTGGCCAAGGCGCTGTCCGGCTACCACTTCATCGGCGGCGGCTATGTGCCCGGGCGGAACGGCAAGAATTTCGCCGTGGTGAATCCGGCGACCGGCCAGCAGGTGGCGGAAGCCGCCGAGGGCGACGCCGCGGATGTCGAGGCCGCGGTGCAGAACGCGGCGAAGGCGCAGAAGGAATGGGCCAAGCTGCCGGCGCGGAAGCGTGGCGCCCTGGTCCATCAATGCGCCGCCCTGCTGAAGGAGCATCAGGAGGAGCTGGCGAAGCTCATCGCGCTTGAGACCGGCAAGGCGCTGCGCACCGAAAGCCGCGTCGAGGCCGGCGTGGTGGCCGACATCTTCGAGTTCTTCGGCGGCCTCGGCTCCGAGCTGAAGGGCGAGTCCGTGCCCTTCGCGCCGAACGTCCTCTCCGTGACGGTGCGGGAGCCGCTCGGCGTGGTCGGCGCCATCATCCCCTGGAACGTGCCGATGCTGCTGATGGCGCTGAAGGTGGCGCCGGCGCTGGTGGCAGGCAATTCCGTGGTGGTGAAGAGCGCGGAGGAAGCCCCGCTCGCGGTGCTGCGGATCTGCGAGCTGATGAACCGCATCCTGCCGCCGGGCGTGTTCAACATGCTGTCGGGCTTCGGGCCGGAATGCGGCGCGCCGCTCGTCTCCCACCCGCTGGTGCGCAAGGTGACCTTCACCGGCTCGGTCGAGACCGGGAAGATCGTCGCCCGCGCGGCGGCGGAGAAGCTGGTGCCCGTCACGCTCGAGCTCGGCGGCAAGAGCCCGATGATCGTCTTCGCCGATTGCGACTTCGAGAAAACGGTCGCCGGCGCGCTGACCTCCATGCGCTTCACCCGCCAGGGGCAGAGCTGCACCGCCGCCAGCCGCATCTATGTCGAACGCCCGATCTTCGACCGCTTCGTCACCGCCATGAAGGACGCGGTGAACAAGATGGTCATGGGCGACCCGCTGGACGAGAAGACCGATATCGGCACCATCGTCTCCGAGGGTCAGCTCCAGAAGGTGAAGGCCTTCATCGAGGAGGGGACGAAGACGCCGGGCGCCACGGCCCATGTCTGCTCCGCCATGCCGAGCGATCCGGCGCTGAAGAAGGGGCTGTTCATCCAGCCCGTCATCTTCACCGGCCTGACCAAGGAGAGCCGGCTGGTGCGGGAGGAGATCTTCGGCCCGGTGACCGTCATCGCGCCCTTCGACGATCCGGAGAGCGTGCTGGCCGAGGCGAATGACAGCGAATACGGCCTCGCCGCCTCGCTCTGGACCAACAACCTCAAGGTCGGGCTGGATCTGGCGCACCGTCTGGAAGCTGGCCTCGTGCAGATCAACCAGAACCTCGTGGTGCAGGCCAACCTCTCCTACGGCGGGGTGAAGTCCTCGGGCCTCGGCAAGGAGGCCTCGCTGGAGGCGATGCTGGAGCACTTCACCCACAAGAAGACCATCATGGTGAACATGGCCTGACGTCCCGGCGGCGGCACTCGGTATCTCAAAGGCTTAGAGTCCGAATATGTTCGTTGAGGTACCGGGCTGACCGCGCTAAACTGTCCCCATCCGGGCGGGTGAGCACCCGAAACGCACCCGAGATTGGGGCTACCGATGGGGTTGTTGAACGATCTGGCGTGCCGCCGCGCGAAGCCAGGTTCTGAGCTGCACGACGGGGACAATCTGGTTCTCCGGGTAGGCACGCGCCGGAAGACGTGGACCCTCGTCTGGCGTCAGGATGGCCGCGTTCGGAAGGCGGCGCTGGGCACCTACCCGGAGATCGGGCTTGCCGCGGCCCGTGCGGCAGCCCAGGAGGGCATAGTGCGAGCGCGCGCAGGTTTCGCGCCTGTGGCGCCGCCGGAGCCGACCACGCCCGCCCTGCCGCCGCCACGAGGCACTTCGGTCAAGGCAGTGCTGAAGACCTACATAACCCGGCACGTGCGTGCCGAGAGCCGTGACCCCGACCAGATTGAGTGGGTAGCCGATGTGCTCCTGGCACCTATCCATGAGCGCGACGCCACCACCCTTACTCGCCGCGACATCACCAAGTTCCTCGACACGGTGGCCGACCAACGGGGCGGGCCCAGCGCCTACCGGGCCGGCAGCGTGTTACGCGCGGCGTTCCGTTTCAGCGTCAGGCGCGGCGATTTGGAAAACGATCCGACGCATCTCATCGCCCTTCCCTCCTCCGGTAAACCACGCGAGCGGATTCTCTCCGACCTGGAGCTCACCGCGGTATGGAAGTCGGCGGTGCCGGTGTGGTCGCGGCTGGCGCGCGTACTGCTGCTAACCGGCTTGCGGCTGCGTGAGGCCGCAGATGCACCGGTGGATGAATTCCAAGGCGAGCAGTGGCTGATTCCCGCAGCGAGGATGAAGGGCGGCCGGCCCCACGTGGTGCCGATGTTCCCCGCGCTCCAATTCCAGATTGGGGATCTCGACGGAGCACGATGGGTCTTCAAATCGCCCCGGCGCTTCGATCAGCCAGTCTCGGGCTTCTCCCGCGGTCTAGAGTTGCTCCAGCGCGAAAGCGGCACCGAGGGGTGGACGTGGCATGATTTGCGACGGACCACTGCTAGCGGCCTGCAGCGGCTGGGCTGCCCGCATGATGTGATCGAAGCCATCCTCGCCCACCGGAAGCCCGGCGTTGCCGGCATCTATCAACGCCATGACTTCCTACCTGAGCGAAGAAAGTGGCTGGCACGTTGGGCAGAGCACGCGCAGTCGGTAGATCGTGCGAAATCAGTTGAGACGTAGCCCTCTCCGAATCGGAGAGGGTGGTAGCCTTGGCGCTCCCCCCAGCTTGCCGCACTCGCAGTGCCGCCCCAGAGCCTAGCTAGGGTGCCTAAATTGGCACCAGAGCCACAAAGCCCCGCTGGCCCGACCACTTAGCGGGCTTAGCAATCATGATACATGCCTCCGCGCTAGCGTTCCAGGCTTGGCGGTCTTGCGGAATCAGAACGAGCAAGCACGATATGATCACGCGAATCGGAGGAGCGTACCTTGGGTTTTCTTACTGAAGAGGAATCGTCCTGTCTTCGCATCAATCACGTCATTCTGCACGTCGTCGGAGGCAAGGCTGAATTCGAACCCCAGCCAGAACTTTGCGACCACGTCCATGCTGACTTCTTTCTCGGTCGAATTCGAGATTCAGCCATCGATAGTGTCCATCGCTTCAGAGACAATTCAGAAACGAAAGAGAAGCTAGAGCGGATTGCCAAAGGCGAAATCTCCTTCGAGGCAGGAGCACAGGATCTTTCGCGAGCGTTCTCTCGCGGACATGTTGGGAGCAGCAAAGATGGTGCCTTTTTTGTATTCGAACTCGGCGCCACCTGTCCGAACACGCATCTTTTCTGCATGATAAAATACGACTATCGGCAGGCAATAGAGCTATATGATAACGGAGGTCAAAATGCTTTAAGGGAAATTGTACAAGCATTCATCAAAGAGCCTCGTGCAATACAGAAGATTTGCTTAGTTCGCGTCATTGATGGCGTCGCGGATGCTAACGTTTCTGCACGTGATCGTATGGGAAATGCGCCAGATCTAACGGAATATTTTGAGAAATTTCTTGATGTTAAGCGGGAGCGTGACAACAGTGAACTCACTCGGAACATGAGTGAGGCAGTGCGCGCCTCTCTTCAGGACTGCCGCGAGTTCCTGCCCGATGGCAGCGTTGCAACCGCCCTCTCCGCCGTGAAGGAGACGCTTCGAACCCGCGAAACCGTTGACGATGAGGCAGTCCGTGAAGCGGTACTGGTCGCCGCTGGGCGTCCTACCGACGAGAACGTCCGAGCGGCGTTGGAGAAATCCGTAAACCGTCACCTTAAGAACAAGCGGATATTCGGCGTCGTATTCCGCCCAGACGCCCAGGTGCTAGGTCGCGCCCCGCGCCGCTTCATAAGAACCGCCGAGAACGTCGAGGTGACATATCCTGGAGATCAGGAAGGCCACGCTGTCAAACGGGTTGAAAATTCGGATGGAAGTGTAACTATATCCATCAGAACGGCACAGAAGCTGATTGAGGATGGCGTCCTCGCTGAGCGCAATGGCAGAAGAGGTTGATGGCTGGGCGGAGGCGAAAGCTGCGCTCGTTACTGAAACCGACGACGCCCTGGTAGTTGACCGGCTCAACGCCGATCATGCGATACGCCTCTGCCAGCTCCTTCAAGCCGAGGGATGGCCGTTTGTCCTGGAGGATGAGACACAAAGCCATTCTCGGGTGGAAGACATCTCGCAGGACTTTGAGCCATACCGTATCCGAGCTGACAAGCCAGATGCGCCGGCGAACGTAAGTCTAATCGTGACAAACGCGGGGCTGTCCGATTGGCTGAGGCGGGCGCCGTCTGCGCCAGTGGCGCACGTAGCGCGGATCAAAGCTCCGTTCGTAACAAGGGCCGTACGCTTCACGTTTTGGGGCGATCGCTCACCGTTTGAGCCTACGCCTCTTTCTGCTGATCCCAGACGCATAGTGCGCGAGGCTACGGAGATCCGCAGGGTTCCCGGCGATCTCAGCCCTTGGTTATTGAACGACCCCAACACTGAGCTCGATTGGAGTTGTCTAACATTACGCACTTGGGCCGAGCTTGCTGCTATAGCTCTAATCCATGCGCTTGCTAGCGAGATCGAAGCGGGCGGATACTTGGTATTTCGCGGGCCGCCAATCTTGCGCCTCCGCATCGCGGAACGGAACTCCGAAATGCTTGGCCGGCCTGGCTTCGCTGACGTCCAGCGCGCCGCTCATTGGGTGTATGACAACGAACGTGAAGCTGAGAATCGACACGGTCTGTATGCCGCAGAAATGGCCCGGACAGCCGTTCAAGGTAGCGATGCTGGCTCCGTCTTCAAGAAGGCGGCGGCGCCCGCACTGGAAGGCGCGAAAATCGCTTACCAGCTAGGCATCTCGCAGTTAAGCCGGGATTCACTAAAGGCGATGGCAGACCTGCGTAAGGCGGTGTCGGACGAAGCAGCCAAGCTTTCGGATACGACTAGGCAGCTCGCAAGCGCTGCAGCTACCGCTACCTTTGCGGGCATCGGTGTAATTACCGCGCGCCTGACTGTCCCTTTCGGGAACGAGATCGTAGCCGCAGCCGTTATCGTATTAGGGATTATTTTGTCTGCATACATAGCGGCCGTTATTGTGAGCAGCTACCAATTTGTTCTGTTACAGCGTGGGTTACGCCTACAATGGCGCGACAAGCTGTACCGCTTTCTGCCAGATCATGAATACGACGTGATGGTTTCTGGTCCGGCAGAAAAAGCAGAACGAGTTTTCAAGATTTCTGCTTGGATTAGTGGCCTTTTGGCATTTGTTTTACTCATAGTTGTAGTTGTGATAGCTACCCAGGCACCGATACCGACGCCAACTGAAACGCTTACAACTACCCCGCCGAGGCGCCCGCTCGAAATGACCGCGCCGGAAGGGCCTGATGTGCACGGTAAGCCCGAAACCACGGCCCAGCCTGAGACAGGGGGTTCGCCTCTTGTAGTGCCTTCAGAGCCAACTCCCACACAGGCGCCGAGCCTGCAATAAACCCGGGCCTCCCTTCGCGCCAATCTGGGGATTCAGATGCATATTGGTCTGTTGCAACCGATCCGATCGGCGCCCAGCCAGTCTCTATGGCGTCCGTCCGCTCCAGGGAAGGACGCGGCGCCGGCCCGCCACACTTGAGGCGCCCCTGCACCGTAGCGCCTGGGCGGCTTGCGCCACCTCAGTCAACCCGACCGTTGCAGCGGTCTGCCCTTCTCGTTTGCGACTGCATCTGGGCGCAATGCAGAGCGCGCTCGGCGAGGCTTCGGCATTCGCGGCGAGCGTCGAGACAGTAGCAGATCCACCACACTACCGTCAGCGCGCCTACCGCAGTGAAAAACTGGAATACCCCGCCCCATCCGCTATCGGCCATAAACACGGCTAGTAGAAAGCCGCCCAGTAACGTGCCGCCCATGACATTGCGCTGCAGCTTGAGGCGGCGCTTCCGAGTCTGCGCCTCGGCCGAGCGGTAGTACGCTACATCATCTGGTTCGCTGGTCTGCTGACAGTGTCTCATCGGGCCTCTCAGCTTAGAGTCGCGTTGACGAATCGAGCACAGCGCTGCGACCCGTCTATGGTGCTCCGCGACAGCCGCCTGTCCCCGCACTACGTGCGTGGAGCACTCTTGTCACGTTGATCGAATATCGCAACAAAACATTGCAGCGATAGGAGGCACAACGGCACTTACCGGTCGGCGATCACAACATCGCTTCGAAGCTACCCGCCGGGAGGACACTCCGCGCGACGCCCGATCGAGATACGAGCGGCCATTGAGGTGCCGCTCCGACATTTTGCCGCCCCACACGCGATCGCGCCTGGACCATGGCAGCGTGCCATCCTGGCGTCCGCCTCCTCCCGCCGTGGACAATGGCACGTCTCTACCGGGCGACCTGTCGTGACTGGCAGCACCATGGTGTTCTGTATATGTTCCCACAGCCTACAGTCAGAGGATGCCCGGTGATGCCCGATGATCCCCAGCCAACCCCTCCTCCGGCTTGGATCGCACCCACTCTCTGGCAGACACTGGTCACCGCGCGCGATGCCGCCCTTGCCGCCGGCAGCAGCCCCGACGAGGCTCTGGACGCCGCCCGGCAGGGTGCCCTGGCGTCCTGGCCCGCTCTGCCCATCAGCCACCTGACAGAGGCCCTGCTGGTGCTGGCAAGCCGTCCGCCGCATACCGAGACCGGCACAGCCACATGGCTGGCGGAGCTCAATCCAGCACCCCGAGAGGAGGTGGTCGCCTGCCTAGCCTATGCGCTGCGCCATGACGCTCGTGGCAAGCCCACCCCCGGCACCAAGGACGTCACCGCCAAGCTGGCTGCCGAGTGGCTCGCCGACCATCTGGCGCGGAGCCGCTTCGTCATCACCCGACTGCCGCCAGCGGCGCTCCACCGCGCCGGGGGATGACCGGCTTCGCCGAGCTTGGCGCGCGGCCTTACTTCTCCCTGCTGGACGGCGCGTCTTTGCCGCATGAGCTGGTGGCCACCGCCATGTGCAGCAAGGATCGACTCCAGCCAACGATCGAGATCCTTAGCCGCCCGCACTCTCGTCGCCTCGCAACCCAGGCCCGTCAGCCCAGCTCGAAGGGAACATACGGCAACGAAAAAAGGCGCCCAGGTAGTGCTAAACGCTGCCAAAGCCCTAAGCTCAAGCTTCTGCTGTCCCGTCCAGAACTGGAGAAGCGCATGTCACCGACCCTGCTCCCCTTCCTGGAGAGTAAGCTCACGGTGAGAGCAGTGCTGGCAGTTTCGTCATTATTTACTGCTATATTTGGCTGTTACTTAGTTTTGTCTGGCATTAAGGATGATGGTTTCATAGATCTTAAAACCACTTTCCTCGAAGGGCGCTTAAAGAGCGGGATGGCTGGGATTACTATAATATTCTTGTCGGTAATTCAGGGGATATTTCTCATTATCGGGTCCGGAGCATCGAACAAGCACCGAGTCATCGAGATTTCAATTAATGAACGCACCAAAATTTCAATAACTGGTGTCCACTCGATGCGTGAAACCATTGAACGATTGACGCCGGTCATTCGCGGCATAGTGGCAGATGAGAGGAAGCACGAAGCTGAGCGATGAAGGTTGCACCGGGGCGGCCAGCTTCACGTTGCACGACGCCACGACGCCCGCGGTGGACTGGGCGCTCTAAGCACGACGGGATGGCGTTTGCGCCAGCCCGCCCCTCACGCGCCTCTGCAGTGCGGTCACACCACCTCTCTCGTAACCGACCGCGATGCACTCACCTGCCCTGGTCGTTTGACGATGGCGGCAAAGGTTCAGCTGTCACGTAGTGGTGCAGGCATTGCGCAGCAAGCAACTCTGCTTCGCCTCCTCTCATCCGCATCCATCCGCCTCGGCACCACCGTCGACTCACTGGGCTAGGCGGCGGAGCGGCATGGCGAACGCTGCCTGAAGCGCTGACGAATACGCTGCGTGTGCTGGAGGCGGCGCGACGACTGCGATCGGGCTGCCATCTGCGGGGCCGTCATCCACTACCGCAGCGCCGTCCGCGAGGTCGGTGAGGCCCTGCGCCTGCCTGAGGACATCACCGGCGGCTTGGCGAAGCTCGGCGGGTGGCTAGGCCGTTGCCGATTGTCTGATGCGATGCGATAGAAGGCTCGGGTGTTCGCTCCGGCAGCGGAGCGGGCAGGGGTTCAGCGTTGGTCGGGCCGCCGGCGGCGCAATCCATGCCCGGAGGCCTGCTCATGGCCCAGCCCCGCCACGCCCAACCAAGTGCTTTGCGCCGATTCCTTGAAGGCCAATCCTCCGCGGGACTGGTGTTGATGGCCGCTGCCGCTTTGGCGCTGCTGATTGCCAACTCGCCGCTTGGGCCAAACTACGAGGCGCTGCTACACGCCTACGTCGGCCCGCTTTCCATCGGGCACTGGATCAACGACGGCCTTATGGCCGTGTTCTTCCTGCTCGTCGGCCTGGAGATCAAGCGGGAGATGCTGGTGGGTCAGCTCTCCAGTTGGCCGCGCCGCGCCCTGCCGGAGATCGCTGCCGCCGGAGGCATGGTGGTGCCTGCGCTGGTGTACCTGGCCTTCAACTCCGGCCCCACCTCCCATGGTTGGGCCATCCCAGCCGCCACCGACATCGCCTTCGCACTGGGCGTTATCTCCCTCCTCGGCAAGCGGGTCCCGGCCTCGCTGCGGGTCTTCCTGGCGGCACTGGCCATTATCGACGACCTCGGCGCCGTGGTCATCATTGCTCTATTCTATTCGGCGAGACTGTCGCTGCTGGACTTGGCGGGGGCCGCCACCGTGGTCGCGGTCCTGGTCGGGATGAACCGGTTCGGTGTGCGCCGCCTGTTGCCCTACCTTCTCCTCGGGCTTGTGCTTTGGGTGTTCGTACTTCGCTCCGGCATCCATGCCACGCTCGCGGGCGTCGTCCTCGCGTTCACCATTCCCCTGCAAAGCGTCCCAGGACACGCGGATGAGAAACGCACCAGTCCGCTGCACCGCCTGGAGCATGCCCTGCACCTGCCCGTCGGCTTCCTCGTCGTGCCTGTCTTCGGGTTGGCCAACGCAGGTGTACCCTTCCTGGGCCTGTCCGCCGAAGCCTTGACGGCGCCTGTCACGCTCGGCGTGGGCCTGGGTCTGCTGGTCGGCAAGGTGGTGGGCGTGTTGGGGTTCAGCCTGCTGGCCATCCGCCTTGGGCTCGCGGACATGCCAGCCTATGCTGGGCGACTGCAGATGGCGGGGATAGCAATGCTCTGCGGCATTGGCTTCACCATGAGCCTGTTCATCACCCTCCTCGCCTTCCCCGGCGACCCGCTCCTCCAGGCGGAGGCTAAGATCGGTATTCTTGCGGGCTCCTTCTTGTCCGGCCTGCTGGGCTACGCCCTGCTGCGCGGCGCACCGCAGGGCTGGCCGGGAACCCCTTCTCGGTAGGTCCAAGGAAAAGCGGCATCGGGCACGGGCTCGCCCTTGGGCGGGTGGAGCGGACGGAGGAGGCGACGGAGGTGCCGATCATCCATCTCACCGTGGATCGGTTGGTGGACAGGTCGGACCTGTTGGACGGGCTCGGCGAGATCGAGGGCGGGTCCGCCGGCCTGGACCGCGCGCTCGGTCGGGCGGATGAGGTGCGGCGGCCGGACCCGGGGTCCCGAAGGCCGCGGATTGAGCAGAAGACGCGGGATTTCAAGTAGCCAGCTAGCCCGGGGCGCTGGGCAGCAACGTCTACAACGCCCGGCCGCCACCCTGGTACTGCCTGGTTGGACCGCCGAGGCAGAGCGGACTAGCACCGGCCGGGCGGCGGCTGGTGGCCAGGCGGGCGGTCGGGATACCAGTCACGGCATTCGCCAGGGCCGGCGCGCGGTCGTGGACGTGCCGTCGCCCTGGCGCCGGCCAAGCGCATGAACTACCCATGGCACCGGGGCTGCTGAACTGTTTGCTCGACGTGCCCGGCTGGGTGGTCGGTGGCCGCGGTCTGGCCTCCGATGCCTTTCGCGAGCAGATCTGGAACATTGGCGCCCGTCAGGCAATCCCGCCCAAGCGCACCGACGCACCCGTCGCCTGCCCGCCATCGATCTATGCCAACCGCCATCTGGTCGAGAATCCCTCGGCGCGTCTCAAGGAATGGCGGGCAATCGTCACCCTCGATTGGCCTCAGGCGCTAATGGGACCCAACTCCCTGGCTCCCGTTCGCGCAGAATCTGATCCAGCTCAAACAGATTGTTCCTACAATAATTCCAAGTTATACTTGGATTTAATACCCGATACGTCAAGTGGGATTGACCTACCGCCGGAGTGATGTGGAGGCTGAAGTGGCGAAATCGTCGGCGATCGCTCCCGACACCTTCCGGGCCAAGGGTGAAGGCGACTTGTCCGGCACGCAGTCCGGCGCCTGGGTCTCGGTGTCGGGTGATTTCGTGATCCGCCTGCGCACCGGCGCCGGTGGCGCCTGGAGCGGCACGGTGACCCTGGAGCGCACCGAGGACGGTGGGGCAACCGCCGACCCGGTCTATATCTACGACGAACCCGTGCAGTTCACGACGAACGGCGCCCGGCCCTGGACCGAGCCCGAGGCGGGGGTGAAGTACCGGCTGACCGCGAACCTGAGCGCCGGCTCGGTCTCCTGGCGGGTCTCGAACTGATGGCGCTGCCTCCGACCCCGCCAGTCAAAACCTCGCGTATAGCGAACATCGCCCGCCCGCGCGCCCGCTGATCTGCGCGAATAACTGTACGGCGCTCGCACTCAAGCGACTGGACACGTCGCCGGCAAACAACACCGACAACGGACGCCTCAAGCTCACGTTTGGTCGGGCTGGCTACCATTCGATCCGTGTCTTTGCAGCCAATTACTACCAGAATGACATCGAGCGCACGGACGTGGACGCCATCGCTCTC
This sequence comes from Siccirubricoccus soli, assembly GCF_024178315.1. Classification (GTDB taxonomy): domain Bacteria; phylum Pseudomonadota; class Alphaproteobacteria; order Acetobacterales; family Acetobacteraceae; genus Siccirubricoccus; species Siccirubricoccus soli. The sequence continues at coordinate 103,338 of NZ_JAMZIK010000030.1, forward strand.
CAGATGGCGATTGAGTTCAACAACTCGCCGCGCAACCGCAACATGCTCTGGGGCGGGCAGCGCATCCTGAACCTGGCAGCCGGGGATACTGCGTTCAGCGACCCGGCCTTTGAGTTTGCCGGTGGCGATACGGCGTGGCTGCGCTGGTATCTCAATGTCGCGTCGCTCACGAGCGGCTGGCCTGTTTGGCGCACCCCCCGTGCCACGGGTGAGGGCTTCACGCAATCCGTGGGCGGTGCGAACCAGGCATACGGCCTGGGAACGTTGAGCGCGGCTGGCGGCAGTAATGGTGCAGGCTGGGCGCCGCAGGGGGTCATCGGTATCCCGCACGCCGACAGTCCAGAGTGGACGCGCCGCGCGGTGATCTGCGACGGCGACAGCATCATAGCGGGCACGGGCGACACGGCCGACACGGCGACCGGCAACATCGCCTACTCGAAGGGGCTGGTGGATCGCGATGGCTACCTGATCCCCTATGTCAACCAGGGGCGCGCGCAGGACCAGCTCTCCTTCCAGGTCGACGCGAACCTCACCCCGCGCTGGCGCAAGCAGCTCATGTGGGCCTATGCGACCCACTACCTCTGCAACTTCGGCACGAACGACATCGCCAATGGCCGAACTCTCTCGCAGATGCAGGCTGATGCTGCTTACGTGTGGGGCCGAGCCAGGAAATACGGCCTGAAAGTCGCGCAGATCCTGGTGACGCCGCGACAACTGTCGGTCGGCGGTGCGGTGCATTCGGATTGGGCTCCGGGTGGGCTGCGCGATCAGTGGAATGCCTGGGTCCGCACGCAGGTCGGCGTCCTGATTGACGATGTGATCGACCCCAACCCGTATGTGGAGAGCGCGACCACGCATGGCGCCTGGGCCAGCGATACTTACACCCCGGACGGCTTACACATGCTGCCTGCCGGTTATGCTGCCGCGAACCAGGCGGTGACGGCGTGGGCACAAACGCGGGTGGCGGTGTAATGCCCTCGGACATCGACGACGCGGCCCGGATGGCGCGTTCGCCGGTCCGAACCGTGCACTTGGTCGGCCGATGAGCCGCAGCGACCGGATCCAGGATCCCGGCGGCCGCGGATCGCGCAGAAGACGCGGGTTTCAGGTGAGAGAGAAGGCCGGGGTTCATTCGGGCGCACCCGTTGGATGATGAAGATTTTCTAATAATATAGATCAGAATAGACCAAAATCGTATAGCGAGCATCCGACAATACCCTACAATACTCAACTATTTTATGCCCTACATCTGATAATACGCCTTCATCCGTATAATCACATTAATTTGGGCAGCGAGTCTTGTGATTGCGTATTTCGAGCCAATTCGCGAGTCATCCTGCGCACGTTGCTTGCTAGGAGGGCTGACATGCCAGGGCCAGGGCACGATTGCCGTCGCCTTACATATGTCTGTGGACCGGTTGCCACGCAGCAGGAGCTACGCAGCACGTATCGCGCGCCACGGAGGGCGGGGCCGTGACCGCCTATGGATACGTTCGTTCGGACTGGCCGGAGGGGTACCAGCCCGAGACCGAGCAGCGCGCCGAAATTTGCCTCGCCGCTGCACAGGCAGGCGTGGCGCTGACGGAGATCTTCGAGGACAACGCCTGGTGCCGAGCGCGGTTAATGCGTTCTCGACCCGGCGGGAAGGCGCTATTCGCCAAGATCGCCGCAGGCGACACCCTTTTCGTCGCTAGCCTCCTTCAGCTCTCCCGCCGTCCGCTTGACGTGCTGAACCTGCTGCTAATGCTGAAGCGAAAAGCCATTGCGCTTGTCGTGACCAATATCGGCCCGCAGCCGATAACCGGCCAGGACGAAATGCCGGTGGTGACCACCTTGCTCACTGCAGCAGCCACTCTCAGTCCACATCGAGGTGGGGAGCGCGGCCTTGGCGTAGAGCACCATCCGCAGTCCTCATCGATTGCCCGACTGCAGGAAATCGCCATCGATATCGAGAGGCACCTTGGTTTCTGGCCCGGCAACGCGCAGCCGTGGATGGTGCACTACGCGGAATCCCACACTGTGATCGCTAACGACGCAGGGGGCAGCGGCGCGGAGCTGAATGATCCTGCTTAAGCGCTGCAATTTCGGTGGCTGGAAGGTACAGGGGTGGTGCTCCCCGCGGCTCGTCGACAGCTCTTTCCAAGCGATTTCGCTGAAGCTGCTCGCCACAGAGCCATGGGGCCTGGCGCGACCGACAACGCGAGCCAGCAGGCAGTTGGCCAAGCCGAACCGCCGCTCCTCGCCACCCCAATCACCACGCCGCCGAGGCGCCTGGAGGGAACGCCCGCGATGGGCTGGAGCACCTTGCCTGGGAGCTGATGCTATGAGCGTCTACGGATACGTCCGCGCAGGTAAATCCTGGGAGGCCTCAACGGCTGCCGAGCAGCGGGCAGAGATCGCCAGCGCGGCAAGGAGGGCGCTGATGGAGATCACCGAGATCTTCGAAGACTATAACGTCCATAGAGACCTCCCCTTGGAGGCTCGGCCAGGCGGTGCTGCAGCGCTGTCGACGCTGACTGCCGGCGATACGCTGTTCGTCGCTAATCTGAACCGCGCGTTCAAGGATCCCTCGGACGCGTTGGCCGTGATCGGTATGCTGAAGGAGAAGTGTGTCAACCTTATCGTGTTGGGACTAGGGACAGCCCCGGTCACTAGCCCGGCAGAAAGCCACCTCGTCAGCACGTTGCTCAGCGCCGTCGCAGCGTTCCATTCTCCGCTGCCGGGCCGTCAGTTCCGCTATCACACGTCGACCCTGACTCGCCTCCGCGAAATAGCCGCGGAAATGGAAGCCCTCCTAGGCTTTCACGCGAACTTGCCGGGCTCGAACGACTCCCCCGCGGCCTTGAAGCTCAAGGTCGGGGAGTTACCGCCGGCGCCGTTCCCGCCGGACATGCTTCTCACACAGGATGAAGCAGCCGCACGGCTCAGGATATCGAAGAAGACGCTGTACCGGCTCAGGGCCGCAGGGAAGGTGCGCTTTCTGCCTGGCCGGCCGGTCAAACTGATTGCCCGCGACGTCGAAGCCCTGATTGCGGACAACACCGTCAAGAACCCCGTACCTCAGCCCCCGCGCCAACTCAGCCCAACCGCGCAGGTGAGATTGATGCGGCTCCGTGACCGCATCCGCCGCACGGCGAAGAAGGGCTAACCGCCTGAACCGGCGCCTCTCCGCACGGTCCTGCATACAGACACCGTACGGGAGTTTGCCCACGAGGCGGCTGATAAGGTTGGAAAGGAGGAGAAGCGGCGTCGGCGGTTGCACCGGGTTGGTGGAAGCCCTGAACTATCTTGAGATTCCGGGAGGTGTCAGTGGAGATAGTGAAAGCGCGTATTTGGCCCCTACACCCGGGGGTATCCTTGTCTGTGTCCGGCACGGACGCGTGGCAGCTATGCTTCGCGGTACACAAGCGGGTTCGGTTAAAGCGACGTTTCTTATTGATTTATATTGCGACGTATTCCACGATTGTGACCGGAGCCTGATAAACTCCGCTGCTACAGTCGAACCGCCCGATATGGCATCTATCTACTGCGCGCCATCCTCCGGGGGGCATGCGTGTATGTCCGAAGGTGCCGCTTCGCCGCGGCTGCCCAAAGACGCATGCGCCCGTCTGTAGCCGGGTTATCAGCCCCCGGAGCTGCGCGCCCTGATAAGCGAACTGCCCCGGCAACCTGTGGCTACAGGATGTTGCACGATGGGTGCCGTCATCGAATCTCGCTTTTTTCGCTTGGCCCAAGCGTACCTCCACGCCCCTGCGATGGAGGACCGGCAGGTTGCACTCGGCGCCATGTTGGACCTGGCGATGGGCCCGGACAGCGCCGAGGCCACTGCAGCCCGCATGTTCTCCGCCGACACCATGGGCGTATCGCTGACCTGGGAGTATGGGAGCTACACGGCGACGCTGTCCCGCCCGATCCCCGTGTACCGGGAGGGAGAAGTTGTCGTGCTCCGGCCGGGGCAGCAGGCTGGCGCCCCAGCCGACATCGTGGCCACGGGTGGCCAGCGCCGCCCCTCGCCCATGCCGAGTGATGCGCCTCGCCAGGGAGAAGAGGCACGGCTTGCGCTCGCTGTGCGGAAGCTGGACGGAAAGGCGCCGCCCGAGAGCCGGGCCGAGGCTTTCGAGGCCATGATGTGGCTGGCGACCACTGCGGCCAGTCAAAAGATGCGCGAGGCAGCCTGTGCCGAGCTGGCGAAGCACGGGGTACGCCTCCTGCCCGCGGGCAGTCAGGCCGAATCCGGCGCTGCCCAGCCCATACGGAAAACCCGGTCACCGCGCCGCGGCAAGACCCGCGGTTAACCGCGGCCGCGCCGCCGGCGTTTTGCCCATACGGGAACCAAATGTTTTCCGTATGGCGCGGGCCGCTGGCGCGGCCTCCCTCCTTCCCCCGCCGAGGAAACCTCCATGCCACGCGGTCAGCTCAAACGCGCAGCCCTATACCTCCGGGTATCGACCGACGGCCAGACGGTTGAGAATCAGCGGATGGTCCTGCTGGAGGTGGCAGAGCGGCGAGGCTGGCCTGTCGTCGCCATCTATGAGGACGCCGGCATCAGCGGCGCCGGCGGCCGCGACAAGCGGCCTGGCTTCGACCGCATGCTGAAGGATGCTGCCCGCCGGCGCTTTGACGTGCTGATGGTGGCAGCGGTCGATCGGTTGGGCCGCTCCACCGCTACGGTGTCCGTCGCGCTAGCCGAGCTGGCGGCAGCCGGGGTGGAGCCCTACAGCCACCGCGAGGGCATGGACGGAACCACGGCCTACGGCCGCGCCATGCTGAACATGGCCAGCGTCTTCGCCGAGCTCGAACGGGACCTGATCCGGGATCGGGTGAAAGCCGGCCTGGCACGGGCAAAGGCGCAGGGAAGGCGCTTGGGCCGCCCCACGATCAGTGGCGCGACCGAGGCGGAGATCCGCGCCCAGCTCGCCGCTGGCACCGGGGTGCTGAAGGTGGCGCGAACCCTTGGAGTCGGTGTCAGCACGGTGCAGCGGGTGAAGGGCACCGCCGCAGCGGCGGCCACGCTGTAAGGCGGGCGCCGATAGGCGCGGAGTGCTGACGGCCTACGACACCCGGGTTCCGCCACCGAGTGTGGAGGCCCGGCGCGCAACGGCCTCTGGTCGTGTTGCGCCTTCCGCCGGGGCCGACGCCATCCCCCCGACACCGGGCAAGGTGATGTAAGCACGGGCGCGGCTGAGCCCAATACCCTGACTTGCTGTGTCGCGGCACTGCGAGGCGACGCACGGGATTGCAGCGTCCTGCGGCGCTGCGGTGCCAGCCACGATACTGGCGAGGCTCAGGGCGGTGTCAGGCGGATGGCCCAGCCGCTCCGCCACGACCACGGCCCAGAGGGTCAGCACGGGGGCTCGGTTCACGTGAATCGGAGGAGAAGCTGCGGGCATAGCGCTTCTACGCACGGGCTGGCGCAGGGCTTCACCTGCAGCCTCGCCACCGGCCCATATCGACGTGGAAGTGGTTTTGGTGCGCCGCGTTATAGTCGGGGCCGAGCACGAGGTTGAACCACCGACAGGCTCCATCGCGCACCGCACGAAGGAAGGCGGCCTCCGGGCCAGGGCGCGGCCAGTCCCGCGCTACGCTGACCTGACGGCCGCTGGATAGGACGAAGGCAGCAACGTCGATCGCGTTGGCGGAGGCATGCTCGCTGCGCCGGCCCGCCGCAGCATGGTTGACGTTCCGGCAGTTGTAGGTACCCAGGTGGCGGACCTCCGCCACCTCCGCCCCGAGGTGCAGCCGGGCGGCAGGCTGCAGCGTATTGCGCTCGAACAGCGTCCAGGCCGCGGCCAAGCGGCACGTCGCCAGCGGGGAACGCGGCACCACCCGGCTGCCGGCAGGTAGCAGCACCGCGTTCTCCACCTCGCAACCACTGTCGGATAGCCGGTCCGGCGCCCTGACAACGGGAATGTCCGAGGCCGTGAAAGCCGCGAAGCAGGCCGATGGGCTTTGCGACAGCCACCAGAGCTTCAGGTCGGTAACCGGGTTGGGCGGAGCATCCAGGTTGAGCGGCGCCCGGGGGTCCCACTCCGGTGGGAGGTACCGCAGCGAGAGCAAGGCAACCCCGATCAGCATGGCGAGGAGGAGGAGAAGCAGGCGCACGGAAGGTAGATGGGGCCGGGCACCGGGATGGTCACCAGGCCCGTGCCTTAGGCCGGGCGGGCACGGTACATGGGGGCGAGCGCACTCAGCCGTCCCGAGGCCCCACAAGGCGTGAACCGGGCTCCCCACCCGGAGGACCGGCGTTGCGCGCCGGGAGGGGCGACGCCTAACCTATCAGCGCCCTGCGCCGGAGCATCCTGGGTCCGGCCGCGAGGTGTAGCCCCACTGTCCTTTTGCTGCACGCAGGGCGCTTCCGCTTGGCCAGCAGTCGATCTGCTTCCGGCAGCCTCGTCGGGGGACCGCATGGTTCGGCTGGCTGCGTCGGGACGCTAGGAGGCGGCGCCTGAGCTGCAGCGCCGTGCGCAGGGTGAGCCGTTCCGGCCACCAGATGGCGGACGGCTGCTTGCCGCCGCATCCGGGGCAGGTAAGGCGCGACTGGCACCGAAGTGCGACGGTGACGGAGACAAATGCCCCGGGTGCAACGGTCGATGCTCGGGCTGCACCTGAAGCCAAGCCCATCCCTTGGCACGGGGCACTGAGACCTACACTCGCAAGCAGGCAGCGCGAAAGCGATAACGGCGGTGTGGACGGTAAATCGTCATCCCCACGCTGCTTGGTTCGCATCGTCCGATGCTGTCGCGCCCCGCGTTTTCACCGAGCCGGCGCAATATAGGTCCGGTTCGGACCTAACAAGCTCACGCGCCACAGACGAGTCGGCGGACCAGCGAAACCTACCGCTACCGCGCCACCGATCTATGCCGGCGCATTCGCTTATAGATCTGGCACGGAGGTGGGTGCCGCTCCTGCCGCTATTCCACCAAACCGGTGGAAGCGCCGAGCCAGCGCCAGGGGGTCAAAGGGGTCAAGCGGGGTCAAACACCCCTTCTGACCACCCGGGCACGGGTGGGAAGGGGGTCAAAGGGGGTCATCTCTCTATAGAGATGACCCCTTGACCACCCCCAGCCCCTTAAAGCGTGCTTCGCCTTTGCGCCCGGTTGCTGCCGTGGCAGCCAGGCTTTAGCGTTCCGCCGATGCGACAACCTGGCCCGGTACGGCGCACGGTGTGTGGCCGTCGGGCTGGAACGGGACCGCGTCTGCCCCGCCGGCCCGCTCAGCTCCGGCTCCCCTCCGGTAGCGCGCCGCCGCTGCAATCGCCGCACTGTCCGAAGTACTCGGCAGAGGCGCGCCGGACAGCTGCGCAAGCCGATCGACGTAAAGCTCCATGCTATGTTCATTCGTCTGCGAACGAAGCGCTCCGATAAGCGTCCGCGCCGCCGCGCCCGGCAGCTCCCGCTCGACATCCACGGTGCCGGGCATCCAGAAGCGCCCGCCCGGCATGAGCAGTAGCAGCTGCCCGAGATGCTGGTAGTCGGTAAGCCGGTTCCCGGTGAGCCAGTCCAATCTGAAAAAATGGCTCCCCTTTGACTCGCTTACCGGCACGATGGTGACCGGGTCGCCGCAATTCACCACACGGATAAAGGATTCGTTGATCCAGAAGAGCCCGGCGGCGCCGTCGTTGCTGAACACCTTCGGCTGCCCATACGTGAATATCCCCTGCACCTGGTACGGCGGTGTCCTCTGTTCCGCCCGCATGTACAGGCCGAGCACGAGCGCCGCCGCACCGCCCAGCGAATGGCCGGTCAGGACCACGGGTTTCGACGGGTCGAGGCGTCCCTTGTCCCGGATGTCGCGATAAATCGCCTCAGCGACCCGCCGGAACCCGGTGTGCAAGGCCGTGCCCAGGGGGTCGTCCGACGCGCGCCGCGTGTCCAGATCGATCAGCGCGTCTTCCAGATTCGCCGTGCCGCGCACCGCTACCACCTGTACGTCGCCACTCGTGTCGACCAGATAGATGGCGCGATGCTCCCGCCTGGCGCCCTCCACCTTCACGCCGAAGCAGGGAATGTCTAGCGTCACCACGGCCGTGTCATGGCAGGACGGTTCCGCGTTCCTGGGTACATAGGCAGCCAAGGAAAGGTCGGCGTATCGTACAATCTGTGGCAGTTGCGACCGCAGCCGCCGTTGCATGGCCTCCTTATCGACCGGCGGCACGAAGGCGGCGCATCCCGCCATCGCCGCCGCAAGCATCGCCGCCCCCAGTGTCCGCACCCGTCGGCGCATCGTCATCCGCATCTCGCCGTCCCGCCCCGTCGTCCCAAGGAAACGTCATGATGATGACGCATCCATCTTGGGCTGAGAAGAAGCCTAGCGCGGGCACATGGATCACCACGGGAGACCTTTGCGAAAGGCGGGTGTTGGGACTTGGCGGGACGCTTGGGTCATGCGGACGGTCGCCGGGAGCGCCCCAATGGTCGTGGGGCCACCCGACGGGCGCAGCTTTCCCGTCAGGCGGTGAGCCGTTCGGCCCGGCGCAGGTTCATGGCGGTGCAGAGCAGGTGCAGATGGGCGCTGTTGCGGACCAAGCCGCGGTAGCGGACCCGCCGCCAGCCATAGCTGCGCTTCAGCGTGCCGAAGGCGCGCTCGACCTGGCCCGGATCGGGGCGAGGTGCGCCTTGAAGCCGAAAAAGCTCCTCTGGCCGCGCCGGGTGAGGAAGGGCGTGGTCTCGCCCGACGTTCCGTCATCCAGCCCGACGCCGCAAAAGCGGCGGAAGACAACCGGTCGGCTAGCGCCTCCTCAAGGCCGGGGTCGGAGAGCTGGTACCACTGCGCCAGCAGCAGCGCGTGGAACAGCGCCAACGGCGGGTAACCGGGCGGCCGGTCGATGCCCGCAGCGGCGCCCTGTCGATCAGGCCGGCGATCCGCGCCAAACGGCGGTTCGAGCCGGCACCCGCCGGCAGCAGCGCCTCCGCGAGGCTCCCCTGTCCGATCCGCCGCTGGCCCGCCCGTGCCTCCGCCATCGCACCGCAGGCCCAAGCGAATCAGCCTCGGGCACCATCAGCAAGGCATTTCGCAGAGGTCTCCTGAGAGGCACCGGAGGCCACCTCGATCGCGCACGAGGCCACTGGAACTCTCCACTTTACTGCTGTGAGCTATTTTCCTCCGCCGCCGCTACTAGACTGCGCACTCGCTCTAAGTGATCGGAATACGCGACCGCCAAGAGCAAGCCGCGCGGCGGTGCAGAAGACCAATGCACCCGTGCTGACAGACACCAGCAGGTTAGCACCTGGGTGAAGATGCCATTTTGCCTGTAGCAGCAGCACGGAAAGGCTGGCAAAAACTGTGGCCGCCAGCCCTGGCGCGACCTTTCCCAACAACCAAAGGGGGGTGCGGCCCAGATACTGCAGCACACGCCGGGGCTGGCATGGCCGAACTAACGTTCGACAAGGCCAATGCGCTTGCCTCGGCGCTCTCGATGGATCGGCGCCGAGCTTGCTGCCGGAGGCCTACATCGGCACAGTCGAGGGCGCCAGAGCCCGTGCTTTCTAAGGGTGGAAGTGTGCCGCGGCGGCATCCACGCCATGATGCGACCTAGGAGGAGCGCCCTGGTCGCCGCGAAGCTCTCTAGCCACCTCGCCGGCTCCCTGAACCGCCCTAACCGCCCATGCCTTGTCGTCCCGAACGGCGACGAGGCCCTTTTCCACAAGTGCTTCCCTAGCGCGTTTGAATGCTCGGTACCGATCCTTTGCATCCTCCGCTGCTGAGATGCCTCGGCGGTCGCATTCCTTGCGCCACGCATCGACGCAGACGCCCTCGGTGCTGGTTTCGGGGTACCCGTCCCCAACCGGAAGCGGGGCACCGTCAGTCTCGATGGAGGCGTGCAGCGCACCCAGGGCTGCCTTCTCGATCTTCGTCAGCTTCGCCTTAGGGCGAGCAGCGCCGGCAGGCACTTCGGAAGCCAGGGCAGCAGTCTCCGGCTCGCCGTCCTCATCGATTCCAATGGTTGCTCCCTGGACATCGAAGTACCAGGTGACCCCGTCAGAAGGCCCATTGCGGTTCTTGCCAAAGGTGACGGTGCGTACCCGCTCGCCAGGAGCAGGCGCGGTAACCTCCAGCGTGAGATCGACCGCGCCGTTGAGCAGGGAATGTCCCCGGGGGCCGCGGTCGTTGTTCTTGGTGCCGTGGTGCAGCACCAGAACCGCGGCGCCCGTCGGCGCGGAAAGTGACCTTAGCGCGGCCACCGCCCGCCCCATGTCCTCCGACTCATTTTCTCGCAGCCCAGGAAATGCCGCGGCCATGGTGTCCACGATGACGAGATCGGCACCGCATTCCGCGATCCGCGCCTGCACATCGGCAAGGTCGGAGGCGCCGCCCAGGTTTGGCGGGATGTCGATCAACAAGAGATTCGTCGAGGGACCGTGGGCTTCCCACAGCGCGCGCACGCGTCCGCGCATCCCGTGTCCGTCTTCAGCCGCCACGTAGAGCACTCGGCACTGTCGCACTCGCTTGCCGAACACTGAGCGCCCCTGTGCCGCGGCCAGGGCGATGTAAGGCGCCAGAGCCGATTTGCCGGCGCCAGGTGGCCCGAAGAGGATCGCTAGGTCACCGCGCCCAAGCACGCCCTTGATGAGGTAGGGGCGCGCGACCGAAGTGATGCAATCCTCCATGGAGCGCAGCGGGAACCTATTGGTCGCGCCAGGGGCGGTGGCGACGCTGGCCACCAGTGGGCTCGGGTTGCCGGGTACGAGCACCGGCGCCTCTACCCCGGCGAAGTCGGTCAATGCGCCGCCCGTCCAGCCCCCAGCTCGAGCTCGGATCTCGACCCAAGGCCACCCCACCCGGAAGGGGGGCTTCTGCTGGTTCCACTTCGCATCGAAGTCGATGTGCGTGCCGCTGCCCCCGCCGGTCCAGCGGTTCGTCCAGTCACGTGCCAGCTCGCGCCCGTCGTCATCCGCCAGACCGGCAGCGGCGGCACGGATGGCGCACAGGCCAGGAATCCACTCGTCGTAGCCTCCGTCATTCGGGACATGGGCCAGGGCTTCGGTTAGCGCCTCCAACGACGGGGCGCGGAGGGACGCCTGGTCCACCGCCGCCCGGTCGGCCTGAGCCGCACTGGAGACTGACAGCACCTCGCCACCGATGATCTCTATAGCCCCTTCCAGTGCTCGCAATAGATCGTCTACGGACGGCAAGTTACGCACCGGGGAAGCCTCCGGTTTCTGGTAGCGCGCTCAGAGTGGGGCGCCCATCCGGCCAAGCATAGGGCTTCAATGTCTGTGGATGAATTCCATCGACGACGACCTGCTGGCCGCGCGCTAGGATCTCAATGGCGTGCTCCCCAGTCGGAAGTCGGAATCGCACCTTGCGCTTCGTCACTTCGCCCGCTGAGCGGTACAACAGCATCATGCGCGGTGCCCGCCCGATGCGTGGCGGCGAGGTACCTAGCGTCCTCTCCGATACCATACGCATTGTTTGCGCGGCGGCTGAATCGGATACGTCGATGTCAACAGCGATGATTTCGCCGAGTCGCAGCCCGACGTTGGCGCCCATCTCAGTCCAGCGAGCCAGGTCGTCGGCTGTGGGCTCCGGAGCTGCCCTCCAGTTGTAGCTGTGCCAGCCGTTCGCGCCACGAAGCCCTGGCACCTTGCCCCGCTGATTGAGGGGCACCGAACTACCGGGCGCCATCAGCACCAGTGGTGGGATAACAGGCAAGAGATAAGGGCCGAACCCACGCGCTGACCAGTCAGCAAAGGTCCCGGGCTGCACAATGTCCGGGTTGCCATTAGCCACTGGCGCGGCCCCCCTGCGAGAGGACATTCCCCGGGCTCTGGCAATCGATTTGGTCGCCGACCCAGCGAGCTTCCAACTGGCGACCTCCACCAAATCGGTTGATTCTTGTGGTGCTCCATACTATATCCATTCTTGTATCTCCAAAGCTTTAGGCGACCGCCGCAAACGGTCGTTGATCCTTCAGAGGCCGGGCCCGTCAGCTCGGCCTCTTCTTGTTTTCAGGGCTTTGCTAGGGTTCGCATGTCATGCGGGAGTGACCGCCGCATGCCTAATCTCCAGCCATCGCTGGTACGCCGGTACGGACGCGAAGAACTCTCCGGTCCCGACGGTGGCGACGCGACCATCCAACTTCCACGCCGCATCATCCGGGAGTTCCATCAACGTGCCGGCGGGCGTGATCGGACCCGCAGCACCGCCGATCCAAGCCCATCCGGCGACGGGCGTCTCCATGAGGCGAATGCTGCCGTCGTCATCTGTGGTAGGGAATAGGACGCTCATGGCACGCACTTCGGGCCACGATCTCCCGCACAGCGAAAGCGTCGTGCCAGTCGGCAAATCGTGCCGAGTACCGTCATGCATCACCGCGACGCCTGGAGCGGACGGGAACCCGTCCATCTCGACTTGCGCGATGTCTGCGACGCGAACTGCGACCCGCTGCGCCGTGAGAGCGAAATGCTGCGCACCCCGGGCACGTGCCCGCACCTGCCGGTATCTGGCCCTCGCTGCTAAGCAGCGCATCTGCAGCTTCACCAGCCAGATGCGCCATGCTGATGGACGCTGCGGCATCAGACCGGCCCCGCCAGCCGCCCGAACGCTCCGGGGTTGCCTGGCAGCATCTTGGAGCCGCCGTCTGGCCCGCCAAACAGCGTTGCCATCCAGCCGTTCTCGGGCGTCGGCCCGTTGCCGATACCCCCCCGCGCCCACGACCATCGCGGCGCCATTGAGGAGATCCCCGACAAAACGCCAATCGGAGCCTTTCTGTTTGGCCGCTGCGCGCTCCGCCTTGTTCGCTTCCATACTCCCCTGCGCGAAGCTGGCCTCGCGGGCGACACCCTGGCCGGAGCGGTTGACGGCGATGCGCCCGCCTAGCAGCGCATCCGCCCAGGACTCCAGCGCCGCCTTGCGCTTGGCTTCCTCGCCCAGCGTGGAGGCGTTCGCCGCGCGGCGCTGGTCGACGGCATCTCGCACCACCTGGGGGGCATTCTCCTGCCCTGGCAGGTAGGTCGGGATGGAGGGCTCGGCCGCGGTGCGGTAGGCATCCTCTCGCTGCTGGCCCGCCTTGGCCTGGGCGTCCTGGATGTTCTCCTGCTCGAACGCCTGACGGCCGGTGTCGACGGCAGCGCGCTGGCGATCGGAAAACTCCTGCTGGCGCAGCGCCTCGGCGGCAATGGCGCGCTGTTCGGCATCGCGGGATTGCTGCTGGCCGATGACCGGGGCGGTCGTGCCTGCAGCCGCCAGCGCGGCAGCGATGTAAGCGGCTGAAGTCAGCTCACACATTTTTAGACTACCCGGGCAGACGGAAGCGACTGGAGCCAGCTTTCCAGGTCCCCCGCCAGAATCAGTGTCCGGCCGGCGATTTTCCTCGCGGTAAGGCGCCCTGCCCGAATCTCACCATAGAGCGTTGTGCGGCCGACCCGGGCGAGGTTGTAGGCCTCCGGGATCGTGTACACCGGCCTCTGCCGAAGCGCGGTCGTATGGTCAGTAATGACCTGCTCATCGACTTCCATGCTTGCCTCTTCGTGAATACTGGACAGCGGCGTCCACGAACAGCATAGCAAGACCGGTCCCAGCCAAACAATATACTTTATTAGGTCGACAACAGTATTGACGCTTGTCTCGTCTAATGGACCGACCGATTAAGTAGGCGCTTATCTCTACACTTGGTGGTCACGTTGGGACGACGTTTGACGACGACACCGTAGGGTGCGTTAGGCTGTCGGCTTCCCGCACGCATTAAGCGTCGCTTTCGCCAGAGCCATTTGAGATACCACTGGCTGCAGGAGCCTAGCGACGGGCGGCCGCACCCAATGCGCACCCAAAGGCAGCCCGGCCGTATAGTCGCGGCCTAAGGCTTGCGATACCGCCCACCCCACAAGAAGACCATCATGGTGAACATGGCCTGACGTCCCGGCGGCGGCACTCGGTATCTCGGTGGCCCGGAGCAATATCCGATCAGGTGGAATCCCCTGATCGGATGTCTTGCTCCAGCTATCCTGCGAGTCTCAAGCCGACAACCGCATTCGTCCCACCATCCTGCCCCGCCCCCCCCGTCGCGGTGGGGTTGCGTGCATGGCCAGCACCCACCCCGCGCGACGCGCTGCGCAGGGGCTGACGACACAGCCGTATCAGGCATGGCGGCCGCTGACCACCGCGACTCCCCCGATCAATGCGGGGGCTGGCTGGCGCACGAAAAAGCGGTCGAGCGCGGTGGCAGGAGCGGCGGCGCCCCAGAAATAGCCCTGAGCCTCGGCGCAGCCCGCCTCTCGCACCAGTTCGAGCTGTGCGGCAGACTCGACCCCCTCCGCGGTTGCCACCATGCCGAGGCTCGTCGCGAGCCGGGCGATCGACCGGACGATGGCGCGGCAATCCTCGCGCGTCACCATGTCACGGACGAAGGACTGGTCGATCTTGATCTTGTCGAGCGGAAAATTGCGCAGATAGCTCAGGGACGAATACTTCGTCCCGAAATCGTCCAGGGATATCCCGACGCCCAGCGCCCGGAGGCGGTCGAATGCGGCAACGACCGCGTCATTGTCCTGCAGCAGGACAGATTCCGTAACTTCCAGTTCCAGCCGGCGCGGCGCCAAGCCGGACTCCCTCAGCGCCGAGCCGATCACCTGCAGAAGATCGTTGCTGGCGAACTGCACCGCAGAGACGTTGACCGCGACCTTCACGTCCTGGGGGAAATTCGCCGCTTCCCGGCAGGCCTGCCGCAGCACCCATTCGCCGAACTGCAGGATGAGGCCGGTTTCCTCCGCCAGCGGGATGAAATCGGCCGGCTGGACCAGGCCACGCACGGGATGCCGCCACCGCAGCAGCGCTTCGAAGCCGGCGAGCCTGTTCTCCACGATGCTGTAAACCGGCTGATAGTGGACCTCGAGCTCATGACGGTCGAGCGCGTGCCGCAGATCGGCCTCGAGCTCCATCTTCGTCTGCAACTCGGCCGCCATAGACTGCTCGAAGATCCGATACGTCCCTCGCCCTTCCGCTTTCGCGCGGTAGAGCGCCACATCGGCATGCTTCATCATGGCCTCGGCGCTCAAGCCAGCGCCGTTCGCCCAGGCAATGCCGATGCTCGCCGCGACCGAGGCCTTGTAGCCACCCAGGCTGAACGGCATCGCCAGGGCCTCCGTGATGCGCTTTGCCAGCGCCTCGACCCGCTCGGTCACGGCGGCACCGCCGACTGCCAGAATCGCGAACTCGTCTCCACCGAGCCGGGCGACGATTCCGCCGTCGTGCAAATGCGCCTTGATGCGTGCCGCGGCGGAACGGAGGAGCAGGTCGCCCGCCTGATGACCGAGCGTATCGTTGACGTTCTTGAAGTTGTCGAGGTCCATCAGCAGCAGCGCCATGGCCGTCCCGCCATCGCCATGGTCCCGCAGCGCCTGCTGCAGCAGTTCGCCGAAATGCCGGCGATTCGGCAGATCGGTCAGAGCGTCATGATTGGCGAGATGCCGGATGCGCGCCTCGGCGCGACGGCTCTCGGTGACGTCTTCATAGGTCGCAACCCAGCCCCCATCGGCCAGCGGACGGTGGGATACCCAAAGCGATCGTCCCTGATCGTCTTCCCGCACAAAGGTCGCCGCCTTCGCCCCGGCTGCGAGCATTCGGTGCTCGGCCCAGACAGCCTCCGTGGCGCGGGCGCCGAAGCCGCCGGCCGTACCGGCACGGCGCAGGATGTCGGCCGCATGCACCCCCGGTGTCGCCGTGCCGCGTGGCAGGTGAAACATCTCTTCCAGCCGGCTGTTGCAGACGATGACCCGGTGCTCGGCATCGAACATCGCCAATCCCTGCGGCATGTTGCTGAGCGCCGCGTGGAAAAGCTGGTTCTGCCGGCGCAGCTCGGCATCGCGGGCCCGCAGCGTGGCATTCTGCTTGCTGAGCGCCGCCATCGCCTCCCGCACCTGAAGGTTGGCGTGGGACAGGCTCTCGCCGGTCTTGCGCAGGCTCTCGACCAGGGAACTGACATCCGCATTCGCCTTGGCCAGCAGACGATTGTGCCAGGCGGCCAGCGCAGCCAATAGCAGCGAGGTGGCGATCAGCCCCATCAGCAGCCGCGAAAACTGCCAATGCAGGGCCGCAAGCTCCTCGTAATCCTCCTGCGCAAGATCGGCGCCGCGCGCATGCGCCAGCGAGGCAAGACGGGCCATTCGGGAATTAAGGGCCTCGAAGCTCCGCATGAGCTGCGAGACGGCACCGGCCTGATCGAGCGAGGCGAGCAACGGACGCGCCGCTTCCACCGCGCTTGCCAGGGAAGCGACGATCTCGCTCACCTCCGGGTCGGCGCGGACGAAAGCGCCCACTTCGCCGGCGCGGAGAACCGCCACGCGGCTCGCGAGCAGGTCGAGCCACGTCTCGACTTCCTCCCGCTCCGCATCCCCGTGGCGGAGGATCAAAGCGCCCAGCGCCGCCTGAAGCCGGGACACCTCATGGCCCGCCTGGGCAGCGGTCCAGCCGAGATTGTACCGCGATGTGTTCCGCAGGGCCTCCTGGCGTTCCTGAACCAGGCCGGAGACATGTGCCGCGCTGAGGGCGAGAAGCACCGTGGCAGCGACGAGCAAACCCTGGAAGCGCGATCGACTGAACCGCGACTTTCGCGTCCGCATGGCGGCGTGAACGGGGGGCGTAGCTGAGGCAGGAGACTTAGCGGGGATCGAGCCTCCCGTTTCGCTCATCTTACGACGAGTCGGGCCACCGACCAGGCGGAGCGGCTGTAGTACAGCCGGGTCCTCAGTTCGGGGCTGGAATCATAGGGGTAGACGATGAAGAGCGGTCCCTTGTCGCTGACCCGCATGGGCTCGCCATTGCGCAGCAAGGCGAGGATCACGCCGAAGCGTGCGAAGTCGGCGACCGGGATGTCCGTCGAATAGTCGTTCAAGGCAATCGCCGTGACCGTCTCGCCGGTGGCCCCGACCGCGTCCATCAGCTTCGCCAGCGGTACCCCGTCGAAGCGCATGGGGCCGTCATACCACGGGGAGTTGGTGACGATGGTGTCAAGGCCGAAGGCCTCCAGCATCGGCCGATC
Organism: Siccirubricoccus soli; assembly: GCF_024178315.1. Classification (GTDB taxonomy): domain Bacteria; phylum Pseudomonadota; class Alphaproteobacteria; order Acetobacterales; family Acetobacteraceae; genus Siccirubricoccus; species Siccirubricoccus soli. The sequence goes on from NZ_JAMZIK010000030.1 coordinate 120,313, forward strand.
GAAGACCGCGGCGTCCCCCTGGTTGGTGTGCCGGATCCGGCCCGATACGGTGAGGAGCGGGCGCTGGCTGGGCGTGGGCAAGGGCGGCCTGCCGCCGTCGCCCTGCCCATGCGCCTCCGGTGGAAGGATCAGGGCCGGTGCGCAGGCCGCCCCGGCCGCCAGAGCGAGCACCCACCGTCTGCCTCGGCGATCCATCCGGCTGTCCCTCCCTCCAAACTGCCCTGCCCCAACACTGTCGGGCTCGGAACCTGCGCCGCAGTGCGCCGCTCCCCTCAAGGGCAGCAGCTTCCGCCGGGCTCCGGTGATCGTGCCACTCTCATCGGCGCCTTGGCGTCCATGGGCGCGGTCCCGATCAGTCCTGGCGCAGCCCTTCAGCGGTCGTCCCGGCTGTAGATGGTCCCCTCGGCGGCGCCTTCCGCACCGCGCCAGAGTTCCACGCGCTGCAGGCCAGGCAAGGCGGCGTCCAGGCGGTTCCAGATCCAGCGCGCGACATTCTCGAGCGTCGGCATCTCAAGGCCTTCGATATCATTGAGATATCGGTGGTCGAGCTGCTTGCGGACCGAGTCCAGAACCGGCGCGACTTCCAGCAGGTCATGCGACCAGCCATAGACGGGGTCAGGGTCGCCACTCATGACGACCCTGACCTTGAAGCTGTGCCCATGCAGAGGCGTGTCCGGTGTCGTTTTGTGCGCGGCGTCGAAGGCAAAGTCGCGGAAGGTCAAGGCGGGCATTGCCCCGGACTCCAGAAGGTTGAATTTGTTGGGTCGAGTGGCGATTATACGCCACCGCGCTCACTTTTGCAGCATACGCGAATCATTTGCCAGAGTGTTATCGATTAAGCTATGGCTGCCAATGGCCATGGCAGGGCCACCGGCTGGGCGGTCCGGCTCGCCGCCGATCCGCCAACCCCTTCGTCCTGGCGCGGCCCGTGCCGCGGGCGTGGGTGCACTGACACCGGGGATCCCTCGGTACCCTGTCGCCGGGACGTCCGCCGAAGCATGCCGGCACAGGCATCGCCCGGCGGCTTCTGGGCACGGGCCACAGCCTCCTCGTCACGCTGCCGGACAAGCGCGGCACCGCCAGGCTGCCGGGCCGTGCCCGCATCGCCAGGCGTGACCGCCGGGCACCGGTCGGCGGCCGGCCGCCGCACGTCCTTGAGCGGGCGGAGCGCATGACGGGGCGATGGATCGGACAGGTCGCTTTCGCCGGCGCCATCGGACATGCCGCCGGTCAAAGCGCTGTAGCGGCGAATCCCTGCACCGGAGCGCGCCCGAATTCCTCGGCCATTCCCGACGCCAGAAGGCGACCACCATGGTCGCCATGGGCTGATCCCGGGCCCGGCGCGCCCTGCCTGGCGAGCGGCGGACGCCGGTCAGCCGCGCCACCTGACCGGCGTCCTCGTTCAGCACGCTACCCGGCGTGGCCGCTTCACGGGTGCTGCTCCCGCTCGAATACCTCAAGCTGCGCCCCGAGAACCTTGCCCTTCGTCTCCGGCCCCAGATAGACGCCGATGATGAGGAGGATGAGCGAGCCGATCGTCGCGTACATCATCGGCAGCGCGAAGCCCATCTCCCGGTTCACCGCATAGTAGGTGAGGATCGGCGCGACGAAGCCGCCCCAGATGGCCCCCTGGTGGTAGACGAAGCCGGCGGCGGAGGCGCGGATCTCGGTCGGAAACCGCTCCGAGAGCCAGCAGGGGTTCAGCGTGTCCTTGCCGCCGACGACCAGGGCCTGCAGCAGGAAGCCGAGCGTGAAGATCATCGGGTCGATCGTCGTCAGATAGATCGGCGTGATGAAGATGGCGATGGCGCAGGGGATGATGAGCGCCCAGCGCCGCCCGATCCGGTCGGACATGGCGCCCCAGAAGGCCGCCGAGACGAAGACCAGGATGTTGCCCCAGAACAGCGGCGTCGCCACCATCGCCGGCGTCCATCCCAGCTCCTTCTGCAGATAGGTGCCGGGCAGCGCCCAGATCGAGTAGTAGACGCAGAAATTGGCGGCCATCCAGAGGCAGCCGGTCAGCGTGTTCCACAGGTATTTCCGCTTGAAGATGGCGAAGAGCGGCAGCGTCACCTGCCTGGTGCTGGCCTGGATCTTCTGATTCTCCGCCCAGATCTCCGGCTCCTTCACATAGGCGCGGATCCAGAGGCAGACGAGCGCCGGCAGCACGCCGAGGATCAGCATGCCGCGCCAGCCATAGCCCGGTCCCAGCCGTTCCAGCGGCTCGTAGAGCAGGCCGTAGGCGGCGGCCGAGAGCGCATAGCCGAGCCCCCAGGACCCCTGCAGCACGCCCGACATCAGGCCGCGCGACCGTGCCGGCCAGGATTCCATGGCGAGTGCCGCGCCGGCCGGCCATTCGGCCCCCATGCCGATGCCGAGCAGCGCCCGGAAGAAGAACAGGAAGGCGAAGTCCGGCGAGAATCCGGCGAGGAAATTACATATCGAGTACCACAGGATGGAGATCATCAGCGGCGCCTTGCGGCCCATCCGGTCGGCCAGCCAGCCCGCCGCCGTGGCGCCGAGGAGCCGCAGCCACAGCGTGACGGCGAAGACGGCCGTGACGGCGGTGAGCGGGACGTCGAATTCCCGCGCGATCGGCAGCATGATGAGCAGGAAGATGGTGAAGTCGAACGCATCCAGCGTCCAGCCGAGCCAGGCCGCCAGATAGGCGTACCACTGGTCCTTGGTGGGTTCCTTCCACCAGGGCACGGCTTCTGCGCCCTTCACCGCTACGGGCATGTTGACCTCCCTGTTTGTCGTGTTCTTGCTTGTCCGCCCTGCCGGGGTGTCGCCAGGTGCAGCCTTTGGACGGCACCCCTTCTGCGGCCGAGCGGGCCGCTGATCGGCCGTGGTGGCGCAGCCCTGCCGAGGGCGGTGGCCGACGCCATCGGATGTCGCCCCGGTCTCCGCACTCCGGATCTGGCCGGGGCTACGGCCCGGTGCCTTCGGCGTGCCGTCAGTGGGACGTCGCGGTGGCCGCGTCAGTCGCCAGGACCGTCGCGGGCGCGCTGTTGTTGCGGTGCGGGGCGTGCGCGGCCGGCCGGCGATCCTTCGGCACGCCTTGAGGTGCGGCTCGGCATCCGGTCCTCCCCCTGAGCGGGCAGAGGCGAAGACGGCACAGGGTCGGGGCAGCGATGGTCGCAGGTCTCACGCAGCCAGGATGGCCCCGATCGGTCGCAACGGCTCTTACCCGGGGGCGACGCTAGAGCAGATCGCGTTCAGATGGAATCATCTGAACGCGCGAAGATGCTCGCAAAACAACGGCCTGGAGCATGCTGCGTGAGCGCAAGCGAACGCCGCATGCTCCAGAACCCGCGAAGGCGGAGGAGCAACAGGCTTCTGGCGGCAACGCCCGCTCCGTCCCGCCTCGGCCCGCCATGCGCCGGGCGGCACCGGCAGCGGCGACGGCGCGATGCCCGGCAGCATCCCGGCCGCGACGCGGGGTTTCATCCGGCCGGAAGGCGGGTGACCGCAGGCACAGCCAGGACAGGGCGATCGGACGCATCTCCGGCGGGACGCCAGATGCGGAGGAATCGACTCATGCTCCCCTGTTGCCCCGCCAGCTGCCAGCCCGCCAATGACGCCGGCACCGCGAGGCCGCGGCGTGACGCGTTGATCGCGGCGGGCTCGGGCGGGCTCTGGCTCGCCCTCGCCAGCGACTGGCTGCAATCCGCCCCCGCCACCCGCCCGGACCGCGGGACGGTCGTGGCGCCCTGCCCCGAAACCGAGCGGCCAGCCGCGGCCTGACCTCCGCGTTGCCCCGGCCGGGAACGGGCTGCCCGGCCATGGCCGCCAGATGCGGCTGCCGGGCCGGGCGATGCCCCGCCCGGCATGCCCGGCATGTGTCGTAACATTCTGATCCGGCTGCGTATTTCGCCAACGCTGCACCGCGAATGTGACCGCCGCACCCCGCCCGGCGGGCGTAGGGTGGCTGCCGGGACCATCGCACCGTGCTCCGGGTCGCGGACCCGCTCCCGACGCGGCACGGCCAATGACGGGCGAGCAGGAATGCAACATCGTGGCCTCATCGCCGGCGCGGCAGCGGCGGCCCTCTGCCTGGGCGGCGCTGCCGCCCATGCCCAGGACTGCATGGCCGTCATGGCACGAAACCCGCAGCTCAGCACCTTCGTCGGGTCCCTGGAGCGCACCGGCGTCGCCGAATTGCTGCGGAGCCCGGGCCCCTTCACGATCCTCGCACCGACCAATGCGGCGATCGAACAGGTGCCGGTCAACATCCGCAACGACCTCATGGGATCGCAGCCGAGAGACAGTTTCGACCCGATACGGGGACCGGCCGTGGTCAACGCGCATATTCTCGACGGCAAGCACATGGCGAGCGAGACGGCCGGCCGGCAGGAAATCAGGATGCGGACCAGGAACGGCAATGAGCTGATCCTGAACCGCCAGCCCGACGGGCACTACAGCATCACGCCCGGGGGCGGTGGATTCAGCGCCGGCGGTGCGCACCGCATCCAGCCTGCGCATGTCGTCCAGGCCGATATCCCTTGCAGCAATGGCGTGGTTCACATCGTGGATCACGTCCTGGTGCGCTGAACGGCCCCGGCCAGTCCTCGGGCGCCCGCACCTCCAGGGCAGTGCCGGCTCCGGATGCGGGGTGGCGCTCATGCCCGAGCGCCACCCCGGTTCAGCCATGCTGCGCGGCCGGGCCGCAGCCAGGCCGCGCGATCGCGCCTCAGATCAGGAACACGCCCTTGCCGGTGTTCTGCTGGTCGAAGAGCTTGTAGGCCTCTTCCGCTTGGTCGAGCTTCCACTGGTCGGTGAACAGCTTGTCCACGTTCAGCTTGCGGTCGATGATGAAGCGCGCGCACTCCGCCTGGCCGACATTGGAGAAGGTCCAGGAGGCGATGACCGTCGCCTGCCGCCGCAGCATGTCCGGCGAGACGTCGATCGTCACCTCGCCGCCCTCGCCGACGAAGCAGCAGGTGCCCCAGACCTTCAGCGCGCGGATCGCCTGGATGCGCGCCTGAGGCGAGGAGGAGGTGTCGAGGGTGAGGTCGGCGCCGAGGCCGTGGGTCAGCTCGCGGATCGCCTCCACCGGGTCGGCGTTGGAGGGGTTGATGGTCTCCGCCGCACCGAATTCCCGCGCCCGCTCCAGCCGCTGCGGCGAGATGTCGAGGGCGATGACGCGCGCGCCCATGGCGGCGGCGAGCTGCGTTGCAGAGAGGCCCACCGGGCCCTGGCCGAAGATGGCGATGGTGTCGTTGCCGGAGATGTTCATCCGCCGCAGCGCGCCATAGGCGGTGCCGGTGCCGCAGGAGATCGCGGCGCCGGCGGTGAAGCTCAGCTCCTCGGGCAGCGGCACCAGGGTGTTGGCCGGCACGCACATGTAGTTGGCATGGCCGCCATGGCTGTTGTTGCCATAGACCTTCACGCTGGTCTTCTGGCAGAGCTGCTGCCAGCCGGTGCGGCAATGGTTGCAGGTGGTGCAGCCCTGGTAGTGGTGCACCATCACCCGTTGCCCGACCTGCGCCTGGCGCGGATCGACGCCCGGCCCGATGGCGGCGACGACGCCGCAGGGCTCGTGCCCCGCGATGGTCGGGCCGGTGGGGGTGGCGAGGCCGTTGTTCTGCCGCACGCCCTTCGGCCGGCGATACTGCTTCAGGTCGCTGCCGCACATGCCGGAGGCCTTCATCTCCAGCACCACCTCGCCGAAGCCCGGGGTGGGGTCCGGGAAATTCATGATCTCCAGCTGCCGGTCGCCGGTGAACACCACGCCACGCATCGCGCTTCCTCCTCGCTTGCTTGGGCGGGATGCTAAGCAGGTTCGCGCCGACTGGAAACCGCCGGCGTGATGCGGCCAGCCGGAGACGCAGCACGGCGGTGCGCCCCGGCCGCGGTGGACGAGTGCCCGGCGCTTCGCGCATGGTGCGCCGCATGGACGCCCCCCTGTCGAGTTCCGGTTCCGCTGCGCGCCGGAGGCGACCGCGGCACACCCGCCGCCTGCGCTCCGGCTGGCGCTGGGTCTGGCGGGGCCTCGCCCTGCTGGTGCTGCTGCCCCTGCTGCTGGCCGGTGCCGCCGCGGGGGCGCTGTGGTGGAGCCTGCCGACGCGGGAGGCGACGCTCACCCTCCCCGGCCTCTCCGCCCCGGTGGAGGTGGCGTTCGACACCCATGGCATCCCCCGCCTGCGCGCCGCCAACGAGCGCGATGCGGCGATGGCGCTCGGCCTGCTGCATGCGCGGGACCGGATGTTCCAGATGGAGCTGATGCGGCGCGGCGCCGCCGGCCGGCTGGCGGAGCTGGCCGGCGGCGCGGCGCTGCGCAGCGACCGGCTGGTCCGCACCCTCGGCCTCGCCCGGCGGGCCAGGGAGGATCTCGCCACCCTGCCGCCCGAGACGCGGGGCGTGCTGGAGGCCTATGCCACCGGGGTGAATGCCTGGATCGCCGCGCGCGGCCGCTTCGCCGCGCCCGAGTTCATCGCCCTCGGCGCGCCGGAGCCCTGGGCGCCGGAGCATTCCCTGCTCTGGGGCAAGATCATGGGCCTCTGGCTCTCCGGCAATTGGCGGGAGGAGCTGGACCGCGCCCGCCTCGCCACCCTCCTGCCGCCGGAGCGCCTGGCCGCGCTGACGCCGGAGGACCACACCCCCGGCCGACCGGACCAGGCGGTGCCGGAGCGCGGCGCCTTCCGGGATGAGGGCCATCTCGCCCGCCTCGCCGCCGCCCTGCCCCGCTTCCCGGAGCCCTTCACCCTGCCCGGCTCGGCCAGCAATGCCTGGGCGGTGACCGGAGCGCACAGCGCCTCCGGCGCGCCGCTGCTGGCCAACGACCCGCATCTCGGCTTCCAGGCGCCCATCCTCTGGTACCTGGCGCGGGTGGAGCTGCCGGGCGGCCGGTTCCTCGCCGGCGCCACCGCGCCGGGCGTGCCCTTCATGGTCATCGGCCGCAACGAAAGCCTGGCCTGGGGCTTCACCACCACCACCTCGGACACCCAGGACGTCTTCGTCGAGCGGCTGGCCGGCGAGGGCAGCTACGCGGCGCCCGGCGGCCCGCTGCCCTTCGCGGAGCGGCGGGAGGTCATCGGGCTGCGCGGCGATGCCCCGGTGCCGCTGCGGGTGCGGGAGACGCGGCACGGGCCGGTGATCTCCGACCTGGATGCCGAGCCGCCGCGCGACACGGTGCTGGCCGTCGCCATGGCCAACCTGGCGCCGGGCGATACCGCCGCCGCCGGGCTGCAGGCGCTGAACCGGGCGCGGAGCCTGGAGGCGGCGCGGGAGGCAGCGGCGCTCATCACCACCCCCTCGCAGAACCTGATGGTCGCCGAGGCTTCCCCGGGCGGGGGGCGGATCGGGCTGTTCCTCACCGGCCGCACCCCGCTGCGCCGGGCGGGCGACGGCACCCTGCCCGTCCCCGGCTGGGATGGCAGCCATGACTGGCTGGGCTGGGTGCCCTTCGCCGAGCTGCCGCATGTCGTCGCACCCGAGACCGGCGTGCTGGCCAATGCCAACAACCGCGTGGCGCCGCCGGACCACCCGGTCTTCCTGGCGCATGACTGGCCGGCGGATTGGCGCTTCCGCCGCATCGGCCAGCTGCTCGGCGCGGCGCCGCGGCAGGATGCGGCAGGCTTCGCCGCCATGCAGATGGACACCGTCTCGCTCTTCGCCCGGGCGGCGCTGGCGGAAGACGGGGTGCTGCGCCGCCTGCCGCGCCCCTCCGGGGCGGCGGGGCAGGCGCTGGACCTGCTCCTGGCCTGGGATGGCGATGCCCGCGCCGACCGGCCGGAGCCGCTGATCTTCAACGCCTTCGCCCGCCAGCTCGGTCGGCTGGCCCTGGCGGCGGGCGGGGTGCCGCCCGGGGCCTGGGAGGCGCGGAGCCGCTTCCTCCTGGGCCTCCTCTCCCCCGGCGCCGATGCCGCCGCCTGGTGCGCCGGCGATTGCGCCGCCCTGGCCGGGCGGGCGCTGGACGCGGCGGTGGCCGACCTCGCCGCCAGCCAGGGCCCGGACCCCGCCGCCTGGCGCTGGGGCGCGCTGCACCGGGCGCGGTTCGAGCACCCGCTGCTGCGCGCCATTCCCCTCCTGCGGGACTGGGCGCGGCGGGAGGTGCCGACCGGCGGCGATGCCGAGACGGTCGCCCGCGGCGGGATGGGGCCTGGCAGCTTCACCCATGTCCATGGCGCGGGGCTGCGGCTGGTGGCCGACCTCGCCGCCCCGGCCGGGATCCGGGCGATCATCGCCACCGGCCAGTCCGGCCATCCCCTCTCCGCGCACTGGGCGGATCTGCTGCCGCTCTGGCAGGCGGGCGGAACGGTCTCCCTGGGCCCGGAGGCCCCGGCGGAGGGCGGGCGGCTGAGCCTGCGGCCGTGAGCGACATGACAGATTCGAGTGGTTGATTTCCCGGCGCCGCACCGTGAGACTGGCGGGGAAATGCTGCAACGCCCACCCCGACGGCCGCAATTCTTCTACACGACAGCCCCCCTGCCCTGCCCCTACCTGGCCGGCCGGACGGAGCGGAAGGTCGTCACCGAGCTCACCGGGCCGGAGGCGGAGGCGCTGCATGACCGGCTGTCCCGCGCCGGCTTCCGCCGCAGCCACAACATCGCCTATTCGCCGGTCTGCCCCGGCTGCAGCGCCTGCATCCCCATCCGCATCCTGGCCGAGGCGTTCGAGCCGAACCGGGCGCAGCGGAAGCTCGGGAAGATCAACGCCGACATCGCCGGCTTCGAGATGCCGGCCCGCGCCACCGCCGAGCAATTCGCCCTGTTCCAGCGCTACCAGCGGGCCCGCCACGGCGAGGGCGACATGGCGGCCATGGGCTTCTACGACTACCGCGCCATGGTCGAGGACACGCCGATCACCACCGGGATGATCGAGTTCCGCGACGGCCGCGACGTGCTGCTCGGCGCCTGCCTGACGGACTGGCTGAGCGACGGGCTCTCCGCCGTCTATTCGTTCTATACGCCGGAGGCGGAGCGACGCTCGCTCGGCACCTGGGCGATCCTCTGGCTGGTGAAGCGGGCGCAGCAGCTCGGCCTGCCCTTCGTCTATCTGGGCTACTGGGTCCCGGAGAGCCGGAAGATGTCCTACAAGAGCCGCTTCCGCCCGAGCGAGGTGCTGATCGGCGGGAGCTGGCGCGTGCTGCAGGAGGAGGAGCGGGCGCCCGAGCCGATCGACTGCCAGGTGAAGGAGTCGATCGGCTAGAGCAGCCTCCGAGCCGAGGGATCACGGCGTGAGCCCTCGGCTCAAAGATAAGCTGCTCTGGATATTGATCTGGAGCATGCTGCGTTCGCTTGCGCTCACGCAGCATGCTTCAGGCCGTTGTTTTGCGAGCATCTACACGCGTTCAGATGAGGCCATCTGAACGCGATCTGCTCTAGGCACCTGCCTCCGCTGGGGCGGCCGGCCGCGCATCGCCGTCGCCGCACCGGTCTCCCGGCCTGCCGCGCGAGACGCGGCCCCGGGCCCGCGCCGCGGAACGATCCCGCCGCGCCGGTAGCGGGCGGCGCCGCGCAGCGCCACATTGGGGCGATGGCTCCGCAGATCCACCTGGCCGAGGCGCCCGACGGCGCGCTGACCTATGCCGTCCCCCTCGCCCCCGAAGCCCTGCCCCCGGTCCGCCCGGAGGAGTTGCTGGAGGCCTGGCGCCTGGCCCGCCGCGCCGCCGCCCTCCGGCAATGGGGGCCGCGCCGCGTGCTGCTCTTCCCCCGCCCGGATGGGGAGATGACGGAGCTGGCCATCGCCGACCCCGATGCCGGCTGCTGGGCGGAGGCGATCGACCGCGCCGCGGGCCTCGACACCATCGGCGGCCTCGCCCTCTGCCTCCGCCTGCTGGCGCTGGTGGAGGTGCTGACACGGGCGCCGAGCCTCGCCGCGCTGTTCGAGGTGACGGCGGAGGGGATCGAGATGCACCCGGCCCTGCTGGCCGCGGCCGCCGCCCTGCCGCTCGACGCCGCGGCGCGGTTCGACGAATCCAGGCTGCGCAGGCTATTGTCACGCGCCTTGCCGGAGAGTGGCGCGCCGCGCCGCATAGCCTGAAAGTCTCCCCGATGATCCGCGACCATTCCCTGCTCCCCTGCCTGCTGGCTGTCGGGCTGCTCGCCGGCTGCGCCGGCGGCCCCGACCCGGCGGTGTCGCCCATCGCCACTCCGCGCACCGCCCCCGACAGCCAGGCGGAGCAGACCGCGCTGGCCAATGCCTGCCGGCAGGAGGCCGACCGGATCGTCGCCACCCGCGACCGCGGCCAGCTGATGCGGGAGGATGAGCGGGACAGCCGCGTCGGCAGCCAGACCTCCATCTTCGCCCAGCGCGCCGAGACCGACCGGCTGGGCCGGATCTTCGAGCGGGACCGCATCGCCTCGGATTGCGTCGCGCAGAACGCCCGCAGCGCCCCGCAACGGTGAAGCCCGGCAGTTCCGGCGCCGGCTCGCGCTTCGGCTCCCTGGGCCGGGCGCTGGCGCAGCGTGACGCACAGCTTTTCTTCGCCGCCTCGGTGGTGTCCTGGACCGGGCTCTGGGTGCACCGCATCGCCGTCGCCTGGCTGGCCTGGGAGCTGACGGCGAGCGCCTTCTGGGTCGGCATGGTCGCCTTCTCCGACCTGGCGCCGGCGGTGGTGTTCAGCCCCATCGCCGGGGCGATCGCCGACCGGGTGGATCGGGTGAAGCTGACCATGGCCTCCCAGGCGGTGATCGCGGTGGAGGCGGCGACGGTGGCCACCACCCTCGCCACCGGCCATCTTTCCATCGGGCTGCTGCTGCTGCTGGAGATGACCTCCGGCACCGCCGCCTCCTTCGCCCAGCCGGCGCGGCAGAGCCTGATGCCGGCACTGGTGCCGCGCGCCGAGCTGCCGGCGGCCGTCGCCTGCAATTCCTTGTGCTTCAGCGTGGCAAGGCTGATCGGCCCGGCGATTGCGGGCCCGCTGATCGCCTGGGGCGGGGTGGTGCCGGCGGTGGCGCTGAATGCCTGCGCCTATGCCTTCGCCTGCCTCAGCATGCTGGGGCTGCGGGTGGACGCCGCGGAGCGCCGCGGCCATGCGCCGGAGGGCAGCATGCTGGCCGAGGTGATGGCCGGCTTCCGCTATGTCGGCCGGCATCCCGGCATCCGCCCGCTGCTGATCTTCGCCGCCACGGCCAGCGTGCTGATGCGCGGGGTGCAGGAGATCCTGCCGCCCTATGTGGAGCGGCTGTTCCACCGCGGCCCGGACGGGCTGGCGATGCTGACGGCGGCGATCGGCCTCGGCGCGCTCTTCGCCGGGCTGTGGGTGGCGAATCGCGGGCGGCTCACCGGGGCGACGGCGCTGTCGGTGGGGGCGGTGGCGGTGCAGGCAGTGGCGACGGTCGGCTTCGTGGCGACCGGCTACTTCCCCTTTGCCCTGCTCTGCGCGGCGGTGCTGGGGGCGGCGGCCTCGGTGCATGGCATCTCCACCCAGACGCTGATGCAGAGCGCGGCGGACCATTCCATGCGGGGGCGGGTGCTGAGCCTCTGGGGCATGGTCACGCGGGCCTGCCCGGCGAGCGGGGCCCTGGCGCTGGGCACGGCGGGGGAGGTGTTCGGGCTGCGGATGCCGACCATCATCGCCATGCTGCTGGCGCTGGGGGTGGCCGCCTGGGCGGCGGGCCGGCTGCCGGTGATGGTGCGGGAGCTGGAAGTCCCGCACTGATTTCATTCCCCACGAAGTCGCTGCGCGCCCTCGCGGGGCCCCGGATGCGCACAGGCGGCCCGGGGCCTTCCGCGGCCAAGCCACGGAAGGACAACGGGCAGCGACCTTCGACAGGCGGAGCAGGGGCTGGACCCGCAGCGCGCGGCGAGGCCCCCCTTGCATAAATGATTAGCAGGCTTATGTTCACTCTGCTGATTCTCCCTAAGGTGCGGTCTTCGCTGCCCCTGACCGGTGGCGCCCCCGCCCTCGCCCTGCTCATCGCCGATGCCCGACACCCTCCTCACCCTGCTGCATGAAGTCGCCCATCTCAGCCGCACCCGGGCGGACCGCCTGGCCCGCGCCCAGGGGATGAGCCGCGCCCAGTGGATCGCCCTGGTGAAGCTGCGCCAGCGCGACGGGATGACCCAGAGGGACCTGGCGGAGCTGCTGGAGGTGGAACCCATCTCGGCCGGCCGCCTGGTGGACCGCCTGGCCGCCCGCGGCCTGATCGAGCGCCGTGCCGACCCGGCCGACCGCCGCATCTGGCGCCTTCACCTCACCCCGGCGGCCGCGCCGGTGCTGGCGGAGATCGAGGCCGTCCGCGCCGCCTTCTCGGCCGAGGCGTTGCAGGGGATCGACCCCGCGCTGTGCGAGGCCGCCGCCGCCGCGTTGCAGGCCATGAAAGCCAACCTCCTGGCCGCCGAGCCCGAGACCGGCACGGCGGCTTGACTCCCAAGGACCCAAGAGATGCCTGAAGGCTCCCTCCGCACTCCGGCGGCGGCCGATGCCGCCTCCCCTGCCGCTGCCGAAGCGCCCAGACGTCAGCGCCGCTGGCTGCGCCCCGTCCTGATGCTGGGCGGCATCCTCATCGTGTTGGTCGGCGCCGGCGCCGCCTGGCTGAATGGCGGCCGCTACGCCGGCACCGACGACGCCTATGTGCAGGCCGACAAGCTGCTGCTGGCCACCGATGTCGCCGGCATCGTCCAGCGCATCGCGGTGAAGGAGGGCGACGGCGTCCGCCAGGGCCAGGTGCTGGTGGAGCTGGATTCCGCGCCCTTCCGCCATGCGCTGGACCAGGCGCAGGCGCAGCTCCGCCAGGTGGCGCTGAACCTCGCCTCCATGCAGGCGGACTACCAGCGCATGCTGCGCGACATCGCGGCGCAGGAGGCGGCGGTGCAGCTCGCCCAGGTGCAGTTCGACCGGCAGGCCCAGCTCCTCGGCACCAGCGCGGCGCTCAGGGCGAATTACGACCAGGCGCGCTTCGGCCTGGCCCAGGCGCGGCAGCAGCTCGAATCGCTGAAGGCCCAGGCCCAGGTGCAGCTCGCCAAGCTCGGCGGCGATGCCGAGGCGCCGGTGGAGCAGCACCCGGACTACCTGGAAGCCGCGGCGAAGGTCGCGGAGGCGCAGCGGCAGCTCGACCACACCGTGCTGCGGGCGCCCTTCGCTGGCGTGGTGACCCAGGTCTCCACCCTGCAGCCCGGCCAGTATCTGGCGGCGGCGACGCCCGCCTTCGCCCTGGTTTCCGCCGAGCATCTCTGGGTGGATGCGCTGCCGAAGGAGACCGACCTGACGCATGTGCGCCCGGGCGACCCGGCCACCGTCACCATCGACACCTATCCGGGCGTGACCTGGCAGGGCGAGGTGGAAAGCATCAGCCCGGCCTCGGGCGCCACCTTCAGCGTGCTGCCGGCGCAGAACGCCTCCGGCAACTGGGTGAAGGTGGTGCAGCGCATCCCGGTGCGCATCCGGGTGGAGCAGAAGCCCGGCATGCCGCAGCTCCGCGCCGGGATGAGCGCGGTGGTCTCGATCGACACCGGGCATGAGCGGCATCTGAGCGACCTGTTCTGAGAGGGCGAGGGATGGCGGCCGGCGCCCTTTCCATCCCTGCCCCTTCCCTTCCCCGCGCGGGGAAGGGCGAAGCCCTTGGCGTCGCCGGCCCGTGCGCTGCGGGGCCGGCGCCCCTCCCCCCCAATGACGCGCCGCATCAGGTGACATCGTGACCCAGGATTCCGTCCCGCATCGCGGGCTCATCACCGTCTGCGCCATGGTGGCGACCCTGATGCAGGCGCTGGACGGCACCATCGCCAATGTCGCCCTGCCCTATATGCAGGGCGGCCTCGCCGCCACCTCCGACCAGATCACCTGGGTGCTGACCAGCTACATCACGGCGGCCGCCATCCTGACCGCGCCGGTCGGCTTCCTCGCCGCGCGCTTCGGGCGGCGGGCGGTGTTCCTCGCCTCGGTGGGCGGCTTCACCATCGCCTCCCTGCTCTGCGGCGCCGCGCAGTCCCTGCCGCAGATGGTGATCTTCCGCCTGCTGCAGGGCGCCTTCGGCGCGGCGCTGGTGCCGCTCTCCCAATCCACCATGCTGGACATCTACTCGGCGGAGCAGCGCGGCTCCGCCATGGCGATCTGGGGCATGGGCGTGATGGTGGGGCCGATCCTCGGCCCGACGCTCGGGGGCTGGCTGACCGGCAATTGGAATTGGCGCTGGGTGTTCTACGTGAACCTGCCCTTCGGCCTGCTCGCCTTCCTCGGCCTGCTGGTCTTCCTGCCGAAGGACAACCCCGAACGCGACCGCCGCTTCGACTGGCTGGGCTTCGGCGTGCTGGCGCTCGGCCTTGGCGCGCTGCAGATCATGCTGGACCGGGGCGAGCTGCTGGCTTGGTTCGGCTCCACCGAGATCATCGTGGAGGCGGTGCTGGCGGGGCTCGGCATCTATCTGTTCCTGGTCCATCTGGCGCTGGCGCCGAAGCCCTTCATCCCGCCGCGCATCTTCCGGGACCGGAATTTCGCCGCCGGCCTCGGCATCATGTTCGCGGTCGGCGCCATCCTCTTCGCCACCTCGGCGCTGATGGCACCCTATCTGCAGACCCTGGCGGACTACCCGGTGCTGACGGCAGGGCTGGCGATGGCGCCGCGCGGCCTCGGCACCATGGCGGCGATGTTCATGGCAGGCCGCCTCGCCTCCCGTTTCGATCCGCGGCTGGTGATCATGGGCGGCATCCTGCTGCTGGCCTGGACGCTATGGGAGATGACGGGCTGGACGCCAGATGTCGCCATGTCGCGGCTGGTGACAATGACGGTGCTGCAGGGCGTGGGCCTCGGCTTCGTCTTCATCCCGCTGAACCTCGTCGCCTTCGCCACGCTGGACCCGAAGCTGCGCACCGACGGCACGGCGCTGATCAGCCTGCTGCGCAACCTCGGCAGCGCCATCGGCATCTCCGCCATGTCGGCGCTGCTGACGCGGAACACCCAGGCGATGCATGCCGACCTGGCGACCTATGTCACCCCGCTGAACCGGCTGTTCACCCTGCCCTGGGTGCAGCGCTTCTGGGACCCCTCCACCACCGCCGGCGCGGCGGCGCTGAACGAGGAGGTGACGCGGCAGGCCAGCATCATCGCCTATGGCAACGACTTCAAGGTGCTGATGTTCCTGGCGCTGGCGATGCTGGCGCTGCTGCCGTTGATGCGGCGGCCGGCGCGGAGCGCGGTGGTGGAGCCCGGGCATGCGGCGATGGATTGACGCCGCGCGCCGGCCCACGCCGCGGGCGCCTGCCGCACCGCGGAAGGCGTCCTGCCGCGATAGGTCAGGCCGGCGAAGACTTGGCGGCCATAGCCAGGCCCGGAGAGGACCCCGCCATCGGGGCGCGGCGGCGCCTCGCGCTCACGCCCCGCGGGAGGACACCGGATCCGCGCCACCCGGCGAGGTTCGACCCGGGGCTGCGGCCGGGCGGCCGCCTCTCAGGCGGTCAGCGCGTCATCCAGCTCCGTCGCCCGCCGATACGCCGGGCGGTCGGCAAGCCTTTGCCAATAGCGTTCCAGCACCGGCCGCCGCGGCAGCATGCCGAAATGCATCGCCCACCAGAGCTGCGCACCGAGATAGAGATCGGCGGCGGTGAAGCCCTCCCCCGCGACGTAGCCGCCATGCACCAGCGCGCCCTCCAGCGTGCCCAGTACCGCCGCCTCGGAGCCGAAGCCAAGCGCCCGCTCCCGCTCCGCCGGCACGGCGATGCCGCAGCCATTGAAGGTGACGAGCTGCTCCAGCGGCCCGGCGGCGAAGAACAGCCAGCGGTAATAGGCGGCGCGCGCGGCGGGCGGCGGCGCCAGCCCGGCCGCGGGGAAGGCATCGGCCAGATAGGCGCAGATCGCCGCCGTCTCCGCCACCACCTGCCCGCCATGGCGGATGGCCGGCACCTTTCCCATGGGGTTGATCGCCAGGTAGTCCGGCGCCTTCATGCTGGCGCCGTATTCCAGCACCACCGTCTCGTAGGGCGTGCCCACCTCCTCCAGCATCCAGCGGACGATGCGGCCGCGGGACATGGGGTGGGTGTAGAAGACCAGTTCCGTCATGGCTGTCATGCCTTCGGCTTCAGCACTTTGGCCATGATGGCCTGGGTCTCGGCGGAGGCCAGGCGCTCGGCGAAGATCTCCAGCTCCTCCTCCATCCGCGCCAGCAGCTTCGGCTGGTCCGGGCGCAGCAGGCGCTTGGTGGCGCGAAGCGACTCGACCGGCTTCCGCGCCAGGGCGCGCGCCGTCGCCATGGCGTTCGGCAGCAGCTCGGCCTGCGGGATGATCCGGTTGACGAAGCCGAGCCGCTCCGCCGCCGCGGCGTCGAAGAACTCGCCGAGGAACATCAGCTCCGCCGCCCGGTGCCGCCCGACGATCCAGGGCACCAGGAGCGAGGAGCCCAGCTCCGGCACCACGCCGAGATCGACGAAGGGCATGCGGAAGCGCGCCTCCGGCGCGGCATAGACCAGATCCGCATGCAGCAGCATGGTGAAGCCGATGCCGATGGCGAGGCCCTGCACGGCGGCCACCACCGGCTTGTCCAGCCGCGCCAGGCCCTGATAGACGCGGCGGCTGGGGCGCGGGCCGGACTCCGCCGGGCGGCTGCGGAAATCCGCGATGTCGTTGCCGGCGCAGAAGACATCCTCGCTGCCGGTGATGAGCAGGCAGCGGATGGAGTCATCCGCCTCGGTCCGCTCGATCGCCTCGGCGAGGCCGGCATACATCTCCCGCGTCAGGGCGTTCTTCTTCTCCGGCCGGGTGAACCGGACGGTGCAGACGCCCTCGGCGATCTCGGTGCGGATCTGGTCGGACATGGGGTTCCTCCTCTGCCGCGGAGGCTAGCAGCACGGCGCGGCAGGTGGCAGCATTCCGCAAAACCTGGGAGGACACCTTGGCCAAGACCGCGATCCGCCGCCGCCTCATGCTCGGCGCCCTGCCCCTGCTCGCCGCCCCCGCCCTGGCCCAGGGGCGGCCCGTCACCCTGGTGGTCCCCTTCCCGCCCGGCGGCTCCACCGACGTGATGGCACGGCTGCTGGCGGACCGCATGGCCCCTGCCCTCGGCACCAATGTGGTGGTGGAGAACCGGCCGGGCGGCGCGACGGTGGTGGGGGCGGAGGCGGTGGCGCGGGCGGCGCCGGACGGGATGACGGTGCTGGTGAACAGCGGCACCACCCTGACGCTGAACCCGCTGCTGATGAAATCCCTCTCCTACAAGCCGGAGGATTTCGCCGCCGTCTCCCTGCTCTCCACCCTGCCCTTCGCCTTCCTGCTGAAGAACAGCCTGCCCGGGGACATCGACGGCTTCGTCGCGCATGCCAAGGCACGGCCAGGGCAGCTCAACTACGGGACCAACGGCCCCTCCTCCTTCAACAACATCGCGGCGGTGCTGGTGGCGGATGCGCTGGGCATCCGGATGCAGGACGTGACCTATCGCGGGGATGCGCAGCAGCTTTCCGCCTTCCTGGCCGGGACGCTGGACCTGCTGGTGGTGGGCGGGGCCTCGGCCATCCAGCCGCACCGCAACGGCCAGGGGCGGATCATCGGCTGGACCGGGGACCGGCGCATGCCTTCCCTGCCCGATATCCCGACCTTTGAGGAGAAGGTGCCGGGGACGGTGGCGCAGACCTATTTCGGCCTCGTGGTGCCGGCACGGACGCCGCGCGGGCCGATCGAGCGGCTCTCCAAGGCCGCCGCCGCGGCGCTGCAGACGCCCGAGCTGCGGGAGCGGCTGCTGGCCGAGGGGCAATTCGCCATCGGCAGCGGGCCGGAGGATTTCGCCAGCTTCCTGCAGACGGAGGCGGCGCGCTGGCGGCCGGTGCTGGCGAAGATGAATCTGCAGATCGAGTAACCCATCCTCGGGGCCGCCGCGCGAAGGTGCTCCCACCCGCCCGCGGCACCGTCAAATGCGGCCGGCGCGGGTGGGTCAGCACCCCATCCCGCCCGGCGACGTGCCTTGGCGCGGTAGCGTCAAGCGAGGCGCGGAGCGCCGCGCCCGCGCTCCGCCCCCCTCAGAACTGGTGCCGCAGCGTGGCGATCACCGAGCGGCGGTAGCCCCAGAAGCAGAAGGTATAGGAGAGGCAGGAGGAGACGTATTTCTCGTCGAACAGGTTGCTGACATTCAGCTGCAGGCTGCTGCCCCGGAGCGACGGGCTGAGGTTCCCCAGCTCGTAGCGCGCCATCAGATCCACCAGCGTCACGTCCGGAACACGCAGCGTGTTGGCCGCGTCGCCCCAGCTCTGGCCGACATAGCGCACGCCGCCGCCCACCGTCATGCCCTCGAACCGCGTGTCCGGCTGGAAGGTGTATTGCGCGAAGATGGACGCCATGTGGTTCGGGACGGAAGTCGGCTCGGTGCCGGCCTGCGGCCGGGTCGAGGTCCGGGTGCCGACGCCGCGGTCGACGGTGACCAGGCTGTTGCTGCTCGTGTACTCGCTGTCCAGGTAGGTGTAGCTGGCCACAAGGTTGACCCCCGTTGCCAGGGTCGCCCGCGCCTCCAACTCGACGCCGCGGGTGCGGATCTCGCCGGTCTGGATGGAGTAGCTGATGTTCTGCGGATCGGTCGTCAGCACGTTCTGCCGGCGCAGGTCGAACACGGCCGCGGTGAACAGCGCGTTCACGCCCTCCGGCTGGTAGCGGATGCCGATCTCGTGCTGCTGCCCGGTGGTCGGCTGGAAGGGCCCGCCGCCGCGCGCCGGCGCGAAGGTGCCGGTCTGCGGCTCGAAGCTTTCCGTGTAGGAGTAATAGGGCACCACGCCGATCCCGGTGTGGTACAGGATGGCGGCGCGGCCGGTGAAGGCGCTGGTCTCGAAGGGCGTGCGCGTCGTGGCGCCGGTGGTCAGGTTCGTCGCCCGGGTCTCCGAATCATACCAGTCCTGGCGGCCACCGAGATGCACCGTGACCGGGCCCCAGCGGAGCTGGTCCTGGGCGTAGAGGCCGACGCCGCTCTGGGTCTGCCGGGTGCGGGTGGAATAGGCCAGGTTCGGCATGCGCACGCCATAGACCGGCGCATAGATGTCAATGGACGGCACGCCCGACTGCACGGAGCCGGCGCGGGTGTCGCTGCCCAGGTTGAAGTAGTCGAGGCCGCCCAGGATCGTATGGCTCACCGGTCCGGTCTCGACGCGGCCCTCGATCTGGTTGTCGAGGGTGATGGTGTCGAAATTGCCCTCGGTGCCGGTCAGGCCGCGGGGCGCGGTGCGGAAATCGGCGGACAGGCTCGTGAAATTGGCCTGGCGGTAATAGAAGTCGGTGTGCGCCCAGCGGAAGTTCTGGCGCGCCACGAGGTTCTCGCTGAAGCGATGCTCGGCGGCGTAGCCGAGCTGGTACTGCGTGCGGTCCAGCCGGTCGAAGCTCGGGTCGCCGTCCCAGAAATTCGTGCGGGTCCGGCCATAGGGGCTGGGGAGCACGGAGCCATAGGCGGGCACGCCGCCATAGGTGCCGCCCCATGGGTCGCGCTGGTACAGGCCCAGGAAGGTGATGGTCGTATCGGCCGTCGGCCGGAGGGTGAGCGACGGCGCGACCAGGTAGCGCTCCTCCCGCGCGTGTTCCGTCTGGGTGTCGGAGCGCGAGTAGGAGGAGACGATGCGGCCGAGGAGGGTGCGGTTCTCGTTCAGCGCGCCGCTGAGATCCGCGCCCGCGCGGAAGGTGCCGAAGCTGCCGCCCTGCAGCATCAGCTCGCGCTGGGGCTCCAGCGTCGGGCGCTTGCTGACCAGATTCACCAGCCCACCCGGGCCGGCCTGCCCATAGGTCACCGAGGCCGGCCCGCGCAGCACCTCCACGCGCTCCAGCCGGTAGGGATCGACGCTCGGATTGGCGTCGCGGCCGCCGAAGGTGCGCATGCCGTCGAGGAATTGCGGCGCCGAGAAGCCGCGGATGGTGAACTGGTCGAGGCGCCCCACCGTGCCGCGGGTATCCACCGCCACGCCGGGGGTGTAGCGCATGATGCCGTTCAGGTTCTGGGCCGACAGCGCCTCGATCTGGTCGCGGGTGACGACCGAGATGGATTGCGGCGCCTCGATGAGGGGCGTGTCGGTCTTCGTGCCGGTGGCGGTGGTTTCCGCCACGAAGCCGCGGACCGGCGCCCAGCCGCGCGGCAGGCCGGCATCGATCCGGACCTCCGGCAGGGCGATGGCGCCCTCGGGCATCTGGCCTGCCCCTGTCTGGCCGCTGGCCGGGGATGCGAGCAGGGCCGAGCCGCCGAACAGGGCGGCGATCAGCGGCAAGGCACCGCCACGCGGCCGGCCATGGGCCGGACCGTTCCGAACCTTCATCCTCTTCATGTCACTCCGTCCCGGCGCGGGCCTATCTGATATTGCGATTGATTCGCATTATCAGATAACCCAGGACGGCGGAAATGTGGAGGGCCGAAAGGAATCTCGGGCGGCAAGGTGCCGGCCAGCGGCCGGGCCGGCGGGGCCGCGCCATGGCGGCCCGCGCCCGGCATGCCGTGCGGGCATGCCGGGCGTTCAGGCCGTGGTCAGGCCGGCGACTTGATCAGCGCCATCAGCTCCCGCCGCGTATTCGCATCGTCGCGAAAGGCGCCGAGCATCCGGCTGGTGACCATGGCGGCGCCGTGCTGGTGCACGCCGCGCGTCGTCATGCACTGGTGCTCGCTTTCGATGATGACGGCGACGCCGCGCGGCTGCAGCACCGCCTCGATGGTGTTGGCGATCTGCGCCGTCAGCTTCTCCTGGATCTGCAGCCGCTTGGCATAGGCCCAGGCCACCCGCGCCAGCTTGCTGATGCCGACGACGCGCTGGGCGGGCAGGTAGGCGATATGCGCGACGCCGATGATCGGCACCATATGGTGCTCGCAATAGCTTTCCAGGCGGATGTTCTTCAGCAGGACGATCTCGTCATAGCCCTCCGTCTCCGCGAAGGTGCGTTCCAGCAGCGCCACCGGGTCGATGGCATAGCCGGCGAAGAATTCCTCATAGGCGCGGGCGACGCGGGCGGGGGTGTCGAGCAAACCCTCCCGGTGGGGGTCGTCGCCGGCCCAGCGGATGAGGGTGCGGATGGCGGCTTCGGCCTCTTCACGGCTGGGACGGGGCATGGAGCGTCTCCTTTCGGGAAGCAGAACGCAGTTGGGCGGCTCGGGCTCCGGCAAGGGACGCCGCCCGGCCGACTCGCGGCGGGGTCCGGGACCGGTTCCCGGCGGGGCTGGCGGCGCCACTGCCAAGGGCGGCACCGGTGACGCCGCCCTGGTCCGCCACCGTGACCCGGTCGCACCGGGCGCGGCGCGACAGGCCATCGGCACAGGCTAGAGCATGCTGCGTTCGCCTGCGCTCAGGCCGCATGCTCCAGGCCGTTGTTTTGCGAGCATCTTCACGCCTTCAGATGAGTCCATCTGAACGCGATCTGCTCTAGGCCGATGCCAGAGCCCGGCAAAAGATGGTTCCCCGATGACAGGGGGGCGGCGCATCCTGCCCTCCTCACGGGCAGGGGAGCCGCTCCGCATGATCCGCACCGGCGCGCAGTATCTCGACGGCATCCGGGATGGACGAGAGGTCTGGATCGACGGCGAGAAGGTGACGGATGTCGCCCGCCACCGGGCCTTCGCCCCGATCGTCGCTGCCAAGGCCCGCATGTACGACATGCAGCATGAGGCAGCCTACCAGGCGGACCTGACCTATGAGGAGAACGGCGAGCGCCACAGCCTGTTCCAGCAGCCGCCCACCACCCAGGAGGATTGGTGGCGGAAATGGCGCAGCGTGGACCTGCTGCTGCAGGATGCCGGCGGCATCGTCACCCGCGTCGGCGACGAGACGGTGGGGGAGATGTGGTCCCTGCAGGATGGCAGGGACATCCTGAACGAGATCGACCCGCGCTTCGCCGACAATATCAGCCGCCATATCCGCCGGGTGGTGGCGCTGGACCCCTTCCACGTCTCCGCCAATACCGACCCGAAGGGCGACCGCAGCCGCCCCATCACCGAGCGCGATCCCGACATGATGGTGCATGTGGTGAAGGAGACCAGCGCCGGCATCGTCATCCGCGGCGCGAAATACGAGACGGCGGCGGCCTATGCCGACCAGGCCTATCTGAAGCCCACCGTCGGCGCCTGGACCGACGAGAAGGAGAGCGACTACGCGCTGGGCTGCATCGTGAAGATGGGCGCGCCAGGGGTGAAGCATGTCTGCCGCGGCGGCTTCGCGGGACGGGGCGACCCGGCGGACACCCCGCTGGCCAGCCGCTTCGACGAGGTGGATACGCTGGTGGTGTTCGACGACGTCCTCATCCCCTGGGAGGATGTCTTCTTCTACCGCTACACCCGCGCGGCGCAGCAGGTGCGCGCCACGCTGCACCGCTACTCGGCCTTCCCCTACGTTCTCCGCCTGCTCTACAACGCCGACATGATGATCGGCGCGGCGATGTGGAGCGCGAAGCAGACCGGTCTCGAGAAGCTGCAGGCGGTGCAGGAGAAGCTGGCCGATCTGGCCTGCTACCGGGAGGGCATCCGGGCACACCTCGTCGCCTCCATCACCCTGGCGGAGCGGTCCCCGGCCGGGCTGCTGATGCCGAACCAGTCGCTGCTCTATGCCGGGCGGGTGCTGGCCTGCTCGCAGCTGCCGGTGATGATGCATGCGGCGCGGGAGCTGATCGGCGGGCAGATCTGCGTCACCCCCAACGCGGCGGCGTTTCACGCCGCCGGCAGCGGCGCATGGCTGCAGAAATTCTACACCCTGAACGCCGAGTGGGCGGCGGAGGACCGGCGCAAGCTGCTGGCCTTCGCGCGGGACCTGCTGAACAGCGATTATGCCGGGCACCGGCTGGCCTTCGTACAATTCGCCCAGGCCCCGCACTTCAACCATCTGGCGGCGGTGTACCGGAGCTTCGACTTCTCCGGCCCGCTGGACTTCGTCCGCCGCAGCGCCGGGCTGTCCGATCAGGTGCTGGGGACACCGAAGTAGCTTCGGGGTTTCCGAAGGCATTTCGGCCTTTGGCGGACGGAGTTCGAGGAGGGTCGCGCCGCAAGGCGCGCGCCCTGCAGCGCGCCGCCCTCCTCGACACCGCGCTATACGCGATAGGCCTGCCGCGCCAGCAGCTTCCAGTCGCTGCCTTCCTTCGTCCAGACTTGCATCACCCCGATCCGCACCGGCGCCGGCTGGTTGTTGGTCATCGTCTCGCCCACCAGCAGGTGCCGGACGATGGCGTTGTTCCCCGCCACGCTGATGCTCTGGTCCTGCAGGGTGATGCTGCGGAAGACGCTGGTCTTGTTCACCAGCGCATCGATGAATTGCTGCCGGTTCTCGATCTTGCCGGCGGAATGGCCGTAGCTCAGCCCGGCCACCGTCAGCGCTTCCAGCTTCGCGCGGTCCGGCTGCAGCATGGCGGCGGTCAGGGCGTCCACCGCCCGGGCCACCGCCTGCTGCTCGCCCTGCTGCGCCACGGCGGGCCGTGCCGCCAGCCAGGCGCCCACCACGGCCAGGGCCGCGGCCTGTCTGCGTTCGATCATCTGCGTTTCCTTCCCTGGGCCGTTGGCCGGCCGAGGGAAGTGTAGCGCAGATCAGCGCCCCAATGAGGCCCGATGCCGCCCCGCCAGCTCCACATAATGCGGCGCCGTCCGGTCGAAGCCGGCGCGCTGCTCCTCGCTCAGCACGCGCACCAGGGTGGCCGGGTTGCCCATCCACAGCTCGTAGCGGCCGATCCGCTTGCGCGGCGGCAGGACGGAGCCGGCGGCGAGCACCCCGCCCTCCTCGATCACCGCCTCGTCCAGCACCGTCGCCCCCATGCCGACGAAGGCGCGGTTCATCAGGGTGCAGGCATGGATGATGGCGGCGTGCCCCACCGTCACGTCATCGCCGATGACGGTCGCCTGGGTGCCGGCATTCACATGGATGATGGTGCCGTCCTGGATGTTCACCCCGCGGCCGATGCGGATGAAGTTGGTATCCCCGCGCAGCACGCAGTGATACCAGATGTTGGACTTCTCCCCGATCGTCACGTCGCCGATCACGGCCGCGGTGGGGGCGACGAAGGCGCTCTCATGCACCTCGGGGCGCTTGCCCTCGAAGGGATAGAGCGGGCCGACGATGGCCGGCGCGTTGTGGTCCATTGTACGTCCCTTCCCTATTCAGCCGCCGCCGGCAGCGTGGTCTCCACCGCGATGCCGAGCATGAGGCCGATATTCTGCACCGCGGCGCCGGAGGCGCCCTTGCCGAGATTGTCGTAGCGCGCCGTCAGTAGGGCCTGGCCGTGGGCGGCATGGCCATGCACCCGCAGCTCCAGCCGGTTGGTGTTGTTCAGCGCCTGCGGTTCCAGCTTCGCCGTGGCCGGCACCACGGAGACATAGTCGCCACCGGCATAGCGGGCGGCGAGCAGCGCCTCGAGATCGGCCGGGCTCGGCCGGCCGTTCAGCGTGTCGAGGTGGAGCGGGATGCAGTCGATCATGCCCTGGCGGAAATCGCCGACCGAGGGCACGAAGATCGGCCGCCGCTTGAGGCCGCTGTAGAGCTGCAGCTCGGCGATGTGCTTGTGCTCCAGCCCCAGGCCATAGAGCTCGAAATCCGGCGCGGTGCGGCTCTCATAGGCGGCGATCATGGCATTGCCGCCGCCGGAATAGCCGGAGACGGCATTGACCGTCACCGGATAGTCGGCGGGCATGATCCCGGCCTCGATCAGCGGCCGCAGCAGCAGAATGGCGCCGGTCGGGTAGCAGCCGGGGTTGGCGACGCGCGGCGCGGCGGCGATCCGGGCCGGCTGGTCGGGCGAGAGCTCCGGCAGGCCATAGACCCAGTCCGGGTTCACCCGGTGCGCGGTGCTGGCGTCCAGCAGCCGCGGCGCCCGCTCGCCGAGGGAGGCGGCCAGCGCCACGCTCTCCTTCGCGGCCTCGTCCGGCAGGCAGAGCACGACGAGGTCCACCTCCGCCATCAGGGCACGTCGGGCCTCCGGGTCCTTGCGGCGGGCGGGGTCGATGGAGCGGACCGCGACCTGCGGCAGGTTGGCCAGCCGCTCGCGGATCTGCAGGCCGGTGGTGCCGGCCTCGCCATCGATGAACACCGTCGGGACCTTGGTCATGGTCTGCCCCTCCTCTGGGGTGCATTTGCCGCCCAATGCGGCCCAAAAAGCAAGAGGGGCGGACCCCTGCGGGCCCGCCCCTCCGTATGACAGTCCTGCGTCGGACCGGCGCAAAGCCGGCCCGCCCGGCTCAGCGCTTGCTGAACTGGAAGGAACGTCGCGCCTTCGCCTTGCCGTACTTCTTCCGCTCGACCACGCGCGGGTCGCGGGTCAGGAAGCCGGCCTTCTTGAGAATCGGGCGGAGGCCCGGCTCGTACAGCGTCAGGGCGCGGGAGATGCCGTGCCGCACCGCACCGGCCTGGCCGGAGAGGCCGCCGCCGGTGACGGTCGCCATCACGTCGAACTGCTGGTAGCGATCGGCCACCAGGAAGGGCTGGGTGATCAGCATCCGCAGCACCGGCCGGGCGAAATACTTGCCGATCGGCTTGTCGTTGATGGTGATGGTGCCCTTGCCCGGCTTCACCCACACCCGCGCCACGGCATCCTTGCGGCGGCCGGTGGCGTAGCTGCGGCCCTGCGCGTCGCGCTTCGGCTCCCGCACCACGGGGGCCTCGCCGGCGGCGGGGGTGCCCTGCACCAGGGTCTTCAGGTCGGCCAGGGTGCCCGTCAGCGGGGCGGCAGCCGGTTGCGTGCCCGCCTCGGGGGCGCTCGTCTGATCGCTCATCGGCTCAGGCCACCTTCACGCCAGCGACATTCTTGCGGTTCATGCCCGCCACATCCAGCGCCACCGGCTGCTGGCCGGCATGCGGATGTTCCGGCCCGGCATAGACGTGCAGGTTCTTCATCTGCTTCCGGCCGAGCGGGCCGCGGGTGATCATCCGCTCCACCGCCTTCTCGATCACGCGCTCCGGGTGCTTGCCCTTGAGCCGCTCCCGCACCGTGCGCTCCTTGATGCCGCCGGGGTAGCCGGTGTGCCAGTAGAAGACGGACTGCTCCGCCTTCTGGCCGGTCACCTTCACCTTGCCGGCGTTCACCACGATGACGTGGTCGCCGCAATCGACATGCGGGGTGAATTGCGGCTTGTGCTTGCCGCGCAGCCGGTTGGCGACGATGGCGGCGAGGCGGCCAAGGACCAGCCCTTCCGCATCCACCACCACCCAGCCCTTCTTGACCTCCGCCGGCTTCAGCGAGCGGGTCTCAGTCTGCAACATGGTTCAAAGGGTCCGTATCGGGGACAGGGCGCCGTGTATGGCGCGCGAAGCGCGGCAGGTCAAGCGAAAGCCGAGGGTTTTCGCGGGCTTTCGTCATGCGGTATCATGATACCGGAGTTTGTCGTGGTCCCTCCACCATGGGCCGCCCGGCCCTAGGCCAGGGGCGGGGCAGACGCAGGGCCGCGTATCCAGCACCCGCCTTATCGCCTACCTTCTCCCGGCCAAGCCCCGGAGGGTAATGGGCAGGAAGCCGGGGCAAGCTGCGCCCATAACGCGGAGAGACGAACGTGACCGAGACGCCCCCGAAACGCGGCCTGGCCCGCGGCGCCGCCAATTACGGCGACCCGGATTTCGCCCTCTACCTCCGCCGCAGCTTCGCCAGCTCCATGGGCTATTCCCGGACGGCGCTGGAGAAGCCGGTGGTGGGCATCGCCGACACCGCCTCCGACTACAACAACTGCCACCGCACGGTGCCGGAGCTGGTGCAGGCGGTGAAGCGCGGGGTGATGCTGGCCGGCGGCCTCCCCCTCGCCTTCCCCACGGTCAGCCTCTGCGAGCCGTCGCTGACCCCCACCTCGATGCACTACCGCAACCTGATGGCGCTGGACACGGAGGCGATGCTCTCCGCCCAGCCCATGGACGCGGCGGTGCTGATCGGCGGCTGCGACAAGACGGTGCCGGCCCAGCTCATGGCCGCGGCCAGCGCCGATGTGCCCTCCGTCATGCTCGTCACCGGCCCGATGCTGGCGCAGAAATTCGAGGGCGAGCGGCTCTCCGCCTGCACCGATTGCCGCCGCTACTGGGCCCGCTACCGGGCGGGCGACGTCTCCGCAGAGCGGATCGGCGAGATCGAGGGCAAGCTCGCCACCACCGCCGGCACCTGCGGCGTCATGGGCACCGCCTCCACCATGGCCTGCCTCGCCGCGACTCTCGGCTTCATGCCGCTGATGGCGGCGAGCGCGCCGGCCGTCCATGCCGACCGGTTGCGCATCGCCGAGGAGGCGGGGGCGCTGGCGGTGCGCCTCATCACCCATCCGGTGAAGCCCTCGGAGCTCATCACCGAGAAGAGCGTGGAGAATGCGCTGCGGGTGCTGCTCTCCCTCGGCGGCTCCACCAATGCGCTGATCCACCTGACGGCGATCGCCGGCCGGGCGGGGGTGAAGATCGACCTGAAGCGGCTCGATGCGCTCTCCGAGGAGACGCCGGTGCTGGTGGACCTGAAGCCCACCGGCGAGGGCTATATGGAGGATTTCCACGCCGCCGGCGGCATGGTGGCGCTGCTCAGGGAGCTGCGCGACCTGCTGCACCTCGACTGCAAGGATCTCTACGGCCGCACCCTGGCGGAGCAGCTCGACGAGGCGCCGCCCTTCGTCGATCGCCCCATCATCCACGCCCGGGACAATCCGGTGAGCCCGGTGGGCGGCCTGGTCTCGCTCTTCGGCTCCCTGGCGCCGGATGGCGCCATCCTCAAGCGGAGCGCCGCCACCCCCTCGCTGTTCGAGACCGAGGCGCGCTGCGTGGTGTTCGACGGGCTGGAGGATCTGGCGCGGAGGATCGACGACGATGCGCTGGAGGTGACGAAGGACGACATCCTCATCCTGAAGAATGCCGGCCCGCTGACGCCGGCCGGCATGCCGGAGGCGGGTTACCTGCCGATCCCGAAGAAGCTGGCGCGGGCCGGGGTGAAGGACATGGTGCGGATGAGCGATTGCCGCATGTCCGGCACCGCCTTCGGCACCATCGTGCTGCACATCTCGCCGGAAGCGGCGGCGGGCGGGCCGCTGGCGCTGGTGGAAAGCGGCGACCGGGTGCGGCTCTCCGTCAAGGAACGGCGGCTGGAGCTGCTGGTGGCGGAGGAGGAGCTGGCCCGGCGCCGGGCAGCCTGGGCGCCGCCGGCCAAGCCGAAGCGGGGCTGGGACAAGCTGCTGCATGAGCAGGTGCTGCAGGCGCCGGAAGGGGTGGACATGGCCTTCCTGCGGCCGGAAGGGGTCTGACCACCGGTTCGAGAGGGGCGCTGCCCCTCTCAGGCTCACCCCGCCAAGGGCCGAAGGGCCCCTGGACCCCTTGAGTCTTCGATCTCGCTTGCTTCGGGCTGCGGGCGGGGTGAGATACAGGCTGCAAACGCCGGATGAGCCCCCATGCCAGTCCTGAACCGCATCGCCGAATTCCACCCCGAGATGACCGCCTGGCGGCAGGATTTCCACGCCCACCCGGAAACCGCCTTCGAGGAGGTGCGGACCAGCCGGATCGTGGCGGAGAAGCTGCGGGAATTCGGCGTGGACCAGGTCGTCACCGGCATCGCCGGCACCGGCGTGGTCGGCATCGTCCGCGGCCAGGGCAATAGCGGCCGCGCCATCGGCCTGCGGGCCGACATGGACGCGCTGCCCATCCTGGAACAGACCGGCGTCCCGCACGCCTCCACCGTGCCGGGCAAGATGCATGCCTGCGGCCATGACGGCCACACCACCATGCTGCTCGGCGCCGCGAAATACCTGGCGGAGACGCGCAACTTCGACGGCACCGTCTACCTGATCTTCCAGCCGGCCGAGGAATCGGGCGGCGGCGGCAATGTCATGGTGCAGGAGAAGTTGTTCGAGCGCTTCCCGATGGAGCGCGTCTTCGGCATGCACAATTGGCCCGGCGCGCCGGAGGGGCAGTTCCTCTGGAAGGTCGGGCCGGTCATGGCGGCGACGGCGCAGATCGAGGTGGTGATCGAGGGCAAGGGCGCCCATGGCGCCATGCCGCACCAGGGCAACGACCCGGTGGTGATCGCGGCCCAGCTCGTCACCGCGCTGCAGAGCGTGGTGGCGCGCAATGTGGAGCCGGTGGAGAGCGGCGTCATCACCATCGGCCATATCCAGGGCGGCGACACCTGGAACGTCATCCCCCAGAGCGTGACGCTGCGCGGCACCGCCCGCTGGTTCAAGTCGGAGGTGGGGGACCTGCTGGAGGAGAAATTCCTGGCGCTGGCCACCGGCATCCCGGCCGCCTTCGGCGCCACGGCAAAGGCGGTGTTCGACCGCGGCTACCCCGCCACGGTGAACGAGGAGACGAGCACCCGGCTGGCGGTGAAGGCGGCCGAGGCGGTGGCCGGCGCGGCCAAGGTGCAGGAGATGCCGAAGCCCACCATGGGCGGCGAGGATTTCTCCTTCATGCTGAACGCCAAGGATGGCTGCTACATCATGCTGGGGGCCGGCCGCGGCCCGGCCGACCCGCAGGTGCACCACCCGAAATACGACTTCAACGACGCCGTCCTGCCCATCGGCGCCAGCTACTGGGCGACGCTGGCGGAGCAGTTGCTGCCCCGGGGCTGATGTCCCGACTGCCACCTTCGCCGGATCTCCGGCGAAGGGAGCGGACGGGCGGGCACCAAGGTGACAGGCCGGTGGCCTGGGAGCGAAGCCCGCGGTGCTTCGGGACCGGGCCGCCGACGCTCGCCTGACCCGGGCGGGAAGGCCTGGCAGCGAGAACCCTGCGCCGGAGTGACGAGCCGGCGCGGCGTCACGGCGCCATCACCGGCGTGAAGCTGCCCCGGCCCTCGGCTGCCTGGAGCGGACATCTTCCTCCGCGAGGGTACGGCACGGGCGCCAACGAGCAGCGGCGGGGAATCTCTTCTCTCACCGCGCCGCCAGGCGCTGCGCTTCCCCCGCATGCTGCCGGATGAACCCCGCCATGTCGTCCGCCACCGGCGCCAGGCTCGGCAGCGACATCAGCAGCCGGATATGGCCGAGCCCGGGGGTAGATTCTCCACTCCGCCGCGCCGCCTGCCGCCCGCACCCGCCGGCCGAGCTGCCAAGCATGGCACTGGCCCCCGACGATGTCGAAGCCGCCGGCCAGCAGCAGCGGCGCCGCTCCGGGATCACGCCGCAACGCGGCGCTACCTCCGCCCCTGCCCGACGCGCTGGGGCGGCTTCACCGCTTCAGCCCCTGCGAGGCGCCGGTCGCCCGGCGCCTCCCGGGGCCCCCATGACATTGCGCAGCAACGTCATGGGGAACGACCTGGAGCAGATCGCCGTGGGGCGGCATCGCCCGAAGGCGGGAATCTGCTCTGCAAACAAAGGCGTAGAGCGTTCTCGGTGAACACATGTGAACCGAAGACGCTCTAGAGCTTCACCTTCAGCAGGCTGGCGATCTCGCCGACGACGCCGCGGCGGAAGGCGAGCACGCAGGCGACGAAGATCACGCCCTGGATCACCGTCACCCAGGCGCCCATCTCCGCCAGGTAGTTCTGCATCGTCACGATGACGGCGGCACCGACCAGCGGTCCGAACACCGTGCCGAGGCCGCCGACCAGCGTCATCAGCACCACCTCGCCCGACATCGCCCAATGCACGTCGGTCAACGTCGCGATGCCGAAGACCAGGGACTTCGTCGCCCCGGCCACGCCGGCCAGCGTCGCGGAGAGGATGAAGGCCAGCAGCTTGTAGTCATCCGTCCGGTAGCCGAGCGAGGTGGCGCGCGGTTCGTTCTCCCGGATGCTCTTCAGCACCTGGCCATAGGGCGAATGGATGATGCGGTGGATCAGCAGGAAGCCGCCGAGGAAGACCGCCACCACCATCCAGTACATGTTCATGTCCCGGTCCAGCGGCAGCACGCCGAACAGCCGGCCGCGCGGGATGGCCTGAATGCCGTCCTCGCCGCCGGTGAAGGGCGCCTGGACGCAGAAGAAATAGACCATCTGCGCCAGCGCCAGGGTGATCATGGCGAAGTAGATGCCCTGCCGCCGGATGGCGATCCAGCCGGCCACCGCGCCGAGCAGCGCCGCCGTCGCCCCGCCGATGATGATGGCGAGTTCCGGCGAAAGCCCCCAGACCTTCGCCGCATGGCCCGCGAGATACCCGCCCATGCCGAAATAGGCGGCATGGCCGAAGCTCAGCAGCCCGACATAGCCGATCAGCAGGTTGAAGGCGCAGGCAAACAGGGCGAAGCAGAGCAGCTTCATCAGGAAGACGGGGTAGAGCACGAAGGGCGCGACCGCCAGGAAGACGACAAGCACCCCGAGCGCGATGAGCTGGGCGCGGGAGAAGCCCCACACCCCCTCGCCCGGCTTGACCGAGGCGGCGATTGCGCCGGCCGTGATGGTGGTATCGGACGCCATGGCTCAGGCCCTCCCGAACAGGCCGGCGGGACGTGCCAGCAGCACGATCGCCATGATGACGAAAATGACGGTGGCGGAGGCTTCCGGCCAGAAGACCTTGGTCAGCCCCTCCACCACCCCCAGGGCGAAGCCGGTGAGGATGGCGCCGAGGATCGACCCCATCCCGCCGATGACGACGACCGCGAAGACCACGATGATGAGGTTGGAGCCCATCTGCGGGTTCACCGAGTAGATCGGCGCCGCCAGCACGCCGCCGATCGCCGCCAGCGCCACGCCGAAGCCGTAGGTCAGCGTGACCATGCGCGGCACGTTCACGCCGAAGGCCTGGACCAGCGCGGCATTCTCCGTCGCGGCGCGGAGATAGGCGCCGAGCCGGGTCTTCTCGATGATCACCCAGGTGGCGAGGCAGAGCGCCAGCGCCGCGATCACCACCCAGCCGCGATAGACCGGCATGAACATGAAGCCGAGATCCCAGGCGCCAGAGAGCTCCGTCGGGATGCGGTAGGGCAGGCCGGAGGAGCCGAATTCGTTGCGGAACACCCCCTCGATGATCAGCGCCAGGCCGAAGGTCAGCAGCAGGCCGTAGAGATGGTCCAGCTTGTAGAGTCTGGATATGAAGAGCTTTTCCAGGATGATGCCGGTGATGGCGACGATGATGGGCGCGATCAGCAGCGCCCACCAGTAGCCGATGCCGAGCCAGGCCAGCAGCATCCAGGCGGCGAAGGCGCCCATCATGAACTGTGCGCCATGCGCCATGTTGACGATGTTGAGCAGCCCGAAGATCACCGCGAGGCCGAGCGAGAGCATGGCGTAGAAGGCGCCGTTGATCAGCCCGAGCAGCAACTGCCCGAAGAGCAGCGGCGCGGGTATGCCGAAAATATCATCCATGCAGGTCGTCCCGATCCTTCGCGGTGAACATGATCCCTAGCTTCGCACGAGAGGGCAATTGCCCTCGGCGAGGGGGCGGAAGGCCTCCTCCGCCGGGGTAGTGGCCGCCAGCTTGTAGAGGTCCCAGGGGTTGCGGGACTCGCCCGGCGCCTTGACCTCGAACAGGTAGCTGGGGTGGATCTTGCGGCCATCGGCGCGGATGGTGCCGGCACCGAAGGCGTCGTCATCCGTGGGCATGGCCTTCATGCGGGCCACGGCATCGGCGCCGCTGGCCTTGGCGGCGGCCACGCCCATATCGGCCACCGCCTTCAGGTAGTGCAGCACCATGCCGTAGCAGCCGGCGGGTTCCATGGCCGGCGGGCGGTCCTGGTTCTTCGCCTTCACCCGCTGGGTCAGTGCCCGGGTTCGGTCGTTCAGGTCCCAGTAGAAGGCTTCGGTCAGCAGCAGCCCCTGGCCGCTTTCGAGCCCGACCGCCTTCACGTCGTAAATGCCCATCAGCAGGGCGGCGATCTTCATGCTGCGCTGCAGGCCGAACTCCCGCGCGCCCAGGATCGCGTTCACCGTATCCGTCCCGGCATTGGCCAGGCCCAGCACATTGGCGCGGCTGGCCCGGGCCTGCAGCAGGAAGGCGGAGAAATCCGTCGTCGCCGGGAAGGGGTAGCGGGCGCTGCCCAGCACCTTGCCGCCCTGCGCCTTCACGAAATTGCCGGTATCGCGTTCCAGCGCATGGCCGAAGGCGTAGTCGGCCGTGATGAAGAACCAGGAATCGCCCCCCGTCTTCACGATGGCCGCGCCGGTGGATTTCGCCAGCATGTAGGTGTCGTAGGTCCAGTGCACCATGTTCGGGCTGCAGGCCGGCCCGGTCAGGTCGCTGGTGGCGGCGCCGGAATTCAGGTGGACCTTGTTCTTCTCCCGGGCGATCTGGTTCGCGGCCAGCGCGACCGACGAGGTGGGGATGTCCGCCACCACGTCCACCCCCTGATCGAACCATTGCCGGGTGATGCTGGCGCCGACATCCGGCTTGTTCTGGTGGTCGGCCTGCAGCACTTCCACGTTGAAGCCGCGGCTGCCGAAATCCTGCACCGCCTGCTGCGTCAGCACCACGCTGCCGGGCCCGGCATTGTCGCGGTAGGGGCCCGACATGTCAGTCAGCACGCCGATGCGGATGGTCTGCGCCTGGGCGCGGGCGCGCCGCCGGGGCAACACCGTGCCTGCCGCCGCCGCCGCCGCGGTGCCGAGCAAGTCGCGTCTCTGCAGGACCATCCGTCTCTCTCCCATTCCTTCTGGTTTTGGGCCGGGAGCCAGGCCCCGGGCGAGCGCCCGAGTCCCCTCCCGGTTCAGCTCCGAACGAGCGGGCAGCCGCCTTCGTTCAGCGGGCGGAAGGCCTCCTCGGCCGGGGTGGTCTGGAGCAGCTTGTAGTAGTCCCAGGGGGCGTGGCTCTCCTCCGGCTTCTTCACCTCGAAGAGGTAGCTGGGGCAGAGCTTGCGGCCATCCTCGCGGATGCGGCCGGGCCCGAAGGCATCGTCGTCGCAGGGCATCGCCTTCATGCGGTTCACCACCTCGGTGCCGGACACCTTGGAGGCGGCAACGCCCATATCCGCCACCGCCTTCAGGTAGTGCAGCGTGGCGGAGTAGTTGGCGATGGAGGCCATGTTCGGCTTCACATCCTTCAGCCGCGGCTGCAGGCGCTGGGTGATAGCGCGGGTGCGGTCATTCAGGTCCCAGCAGAAGCTCTCGGTCAGCACCACCCCCTGCGCGGTCTGCAGGCCGATGGCGTGGACGTCCGGCAGGAACATCAGCAGCGCGGCCAGCTTCACGCCGCGCCGCATCAGCCCGAATTCCGCCGCCTGCTTGATGCTGTTGATGGTGTCCGCCCCGGCATTGGCCAGCCCCACCACCTTGGCGCGGGAGGCCTGGGCCTGCAGCAGGAAGGAGGAGAAATCGGTGGTCGCCGGGAAGGGATACTTCACGCTGCCCAGCACGCGGCCGCCGGCCGCCTTGATGAAGCCGGTGGTGTCGCGTTCCAGCGCATGGCCGAAGGCGTAGTCGGCGGTGATGAAGAACCAGCTGTCGCCGCCCGCCTTCACCATGGCGCCGCCGGTGGACTTCGCCAGCATGTAGGTGTCGTACATCCAGTGCACCCCGGTCGGGCTGCACTGCGCGCCGGTCAGGTCCGAGGTGGCGGAGCCGGTGTTGATGTAGACCTTGTTCTTCTCCCGCGCCACCTGATTCACCGCCAGGCCGACCGAGCTGGTCGGCACGTCGATGATCATGTCCACGCCCTGGTCGTACCATTGCCGCGCGATGTTGGCGCCGAC
>NZ_JAMZIK010000300.1 GCF_024178315.1 Siccirubricoccus soli
TGCCGCGCAGGGCGCGGAAGAGCAGCGTCTCCGCCTGGTCGGCCCGGTGATGGCCGAGCAGCAGCCAGGGTCGCCCCGCTTCGTGGCAGGCGGCGAGCAGGGCGGCGAGGCGAGCCTCCCGCGCGCGCGCCTGCATGCCGGGGCCGGGAGCGAGGCCGAGGCGGAGCAGCCGGCCGGCAATGCCCTGCGCGGCCAGGGTGGCCAGCACCCCCTCGGCCTCCGCCCCGCTTTCCGGGCGCAGGCCGTGGTCGACGACGAGGGCCAGCAGGTCGCCCCCCCGGTCGCGGGCCCAGCCCTGCGCCAGCAGGGCGAGAGCCAAACTATGCGGCCCGCCGGAGACCCCGGCGGCCAGGCGCGGCGCCGGGCCGAAGGGGCCGAGCGGCGCCATCAGCGCGGCGAATTCCCCGGCACTGACCGGGGCGGCGCTCACCCCCGGCAGCCGGCCCGGCGCCGGGCTTCCGCCACGCGCTCCGCCCGGGCGCCGGTGAGGTTGGGGAAATTGCTGCGCAGCTCGTCCAGCGTGTCGCAGGCCTCCCGCCGGTTGCCGAGGCCCTGCAGGGAATTGGCCAGGCCGATCAGCGCATCCGGCGCACGGGGGCCGGTACGGGCGCGGGTATAGGCGTCGTTATAGGCGAGCGCCGCATTGCCGAAATCGCGCTTCCCCGCCAGCGCATCGCCGAGCAGGAGCTGGGCGTCGGTGGCGCGGGGGCTGCTGCGGTTGGCCAGCACCTCGCGCGCCGCGGCCTCGGCGGTGGCGTAGTCGCGGCGGGAAAGGGCCGCCTGGCCCTCCGCCAGGGCGCGCTCCGGCGGCCGCGGGGCGGCAGCGGCGATCGGGGGCGGGGCGGGGCGG
>NZ_JAMZIK010000301.1 GCF_024178315.1 Siccirubricoccus soli
CGAGACGCTGCTGGCCCGGCTGCGCCGGGCGGTGGGCCCCGGCGACCCGCGCCTCGCCCTGGCCGAATCCCGGCTGCGCGGCGCCGCCATGGACCGCGAGGCGCTGGCCGAGGCGCGGCGCCTGGCCTCGGCCGGGCAGGCGCAGGAGGCGGTGGCGCGCTACCGCGAGGCCTTCGGCGGCGCGACGCCGCCGGAGCCGCTCGCCGTCGAATTCTACACCGTGCTCGCCGGCACCGAGCCGGGTTGGGCGTCGGCGCGGCAGGCGCTGGCGGAGCTCGCCGCCCGCCGGCCCGGCGATCCGCAATTCCAGCTCGCCCTCGGCCGCATCCTGACCTATCGCGAGCCGAGCCGCGCTGAAGGCATCGCCACCCTGCGCCGACTGGCCGCCGACCCGCGCGTGGGCAGCGCGGCGACCGCCGCCTGGCGGCAGGCGGTGATCTGGCTCGGCACCGGCCGCAGCGCGATCCCGGAGCTGGAGGCCTTCCTCGCCCGCAACCCGGGCGATGCCGGCATGGCGCAGCGCTTGGCCGAGGCGCGCGCCGCGCCGACCGGCGAGCCCGCCCCCGGCGACCTCGCCCGGCAGCGCGGCTTCGAGGCGCTGGAGGCGAATCGCAGCCGCGACGCCGAAGCCCAGTTCCAGGCCGCCCTCGCCGCCAACCGCGACGATGCCGATGCGCTGGCCGGCCTCGGCATCCTGCGGCTGCGCCAGGGGCGGGCGGAGGAGGCGCGGGCGCTGCTGGAACGCGCCGTGGCCGCCGCCCCGGCCCGGGCCCAGCAATGGCGCCAGGCGCTGGACGGCGCCAGCTACGTCACCGAGCTGGCCGAGGCGCGGGCAGCGATGCGCGCCGGCCGCACCGAGGCGGCCGAGGCGGCGCTGCGTCAGGCCGTGGCGCGCGAGGTGCCCGACCGGGCGGATGCCGAGGCGCTGCTGGGCGACATCCTTCTCCGGCGGGGCGAAGCCGCGGCGGCCGAGGCGCGCTACCGCGCCGCCCTGGCCCGTCGGCCGGATTTCGGCCCCGCCTCGGCGGGGCTGGAGCGCGCGCTGCGCGACCAGGGCCGCATCGCCGAGGCGGAGGAGCTGGCACGCCG
>NZ_JAMZIK010000302.1 GCF_024178315.1 Siccirubricoccus soli
AGGCCGGCCACATCCGGCAGATCCCGGGCGGCGGCCGCGTCCAGCGCCGCCTTGGCCTCCGCCAGCTCGGCGGTGAGGCGGGCGAGCTGTGGCGCCAGCGCCTCCAGCCGGCTTTCCGCCCGGGCGGCGGCGGCGGCGAGGCGCGACGCCTCGCCCCGCGCGCGTTGCAGCGCCATATCGGCCTCCGCCCGGTTGTCGCGGGCGGCGGTCTCAGCAGCGGCGGCCGCGTTCTCGGCGCGGGCGGCGGCATCGTACTCGGCGATCGCCGCTTCCGGGTCGGGCAGGGCGGCCAGGGCGGCGGCGGCGGCCTCCGCGGCGCGCGCCGCCTCCGCCTGCTCGGAGGCCAGCCGCTCGAGCTGCGGCGCCAGGGCGC
>NZ_JAMZIK010000303.1 GCF_024178315.1 Siccirubricoccus soli
CGAGCCGGCTTTCCGCCTCCGCTGCGGCGGCGCTCAGGCGGCTGAGCCCGGTCCGCGCCTCGGCCAGGGACGCTTCCGCCTGGCGGCGGGCCTCGCGCGCCGCGGCTTCCGCGGCCACCGCCCGCTGTTCCGCGGCGGCGGCGGCATCGCGGGCCTGGCGGGCGGACTCGGCGGCTCCGGCCGCCTCCCGCAGTCTTGCCTCGGCGGCGCGCAGCCGGGCGCGCTGCTGCAGCCGGACGGCGCCGGGGTTGGGCGCATCCGCCCGGGCCACATGGCCATCCCAGCGCCAGAGCGCGCCATCCCGCCCGACCACCGCCTGGCCGGGGCGGAGCAGCGGCTGGATCGCGGCGCCATCGCCGCCTTCCGGCAGCACGCCGATCTGGCCGAGGGCGCGGGCCAGTGCCGGCGGGGCGGTGACCAGGGAGGCGAGCGGCGTCAGCCCGTCCGGCAGGGGCGGCGTGGCCTCCAGCGGCGGCAGGGCGCGCCAATGGCGGGGCGCACCGGCATCCTCCGGATGCTCCAGCGCCTCCCCCAGCGCGGCGCCGAGGGCGGCTTCCAGCCCGGGCGGCACCTGCACCGCTTCCAGCACGGGCGGGGCCTTGCCCCCCGCGGCGGCGCCGGCGGCCAGGGTCTCGCGCAGCGCCTCGGCCTCCGCCCGGGCGCGGGCATGGTC
>NZ_JAMZIK010000304.1 GCF_024178315.1 Siccirubricoccus soli
TGTGCGGTCCCGTGATGAGGTGGTGCGGGTTGATCTTGAAGCCTGATGGATTTGTGGTCCAGGCATCGCAGAGCGCCTGGAAGGGTGTTCGCCATTGCAGTGCCTTGAGGTGCTTGGCGAAGTTGTAGGCCTGGACGAAGGCCAGGACGTGGGCTCTGAGAGCATTGAGGTCGGGGTAGTGGAAGGCCTTGATGGTGGCCTCTTTGACGGAGCAGTTCATCCGCTCGGCTTGGCCATTGGTCCAGCCGCAAGCGCCGGTCGCCCAGTTACTGCTCCCGATCCTGCTGAGCCTGCCGCGGGGGGCTCCTGCCACTTCCTCCGCCGCCCTGGCTAATCCGGACGTGGTCGGCCTGACGAGGGTTGCCTTACCCGGTGTGCCGTGTTCCGGCGTTGCGGAGTTCCGGCGTTGCGGACAGTTGGGCCGGCACCCGATTTCCGGACACTGCTCGGACATGAAAAAGCCGCCTGCGGAGCTGGTCTCCGAGGCGGCTTTTACGCAACTGAAGTAGTTGCTTTGTTGTGGATGCGGGGACAGGATTTGAACCTGTGACCTTCAGGTTATGAGCCTGACGAGCTACCGGGCTGCTCCACCCCGCGGTGGTGGGTGTTGGTGACGGGTGCGTGTTTCAGGATCCGGCGAGGTGGCCCGGCGGCGACCGACTCTCCCGCTGCTTGAGCAGCAGTACCATGGGCGCTGAGGTGTTTCACGGCCGAGTTCGGGATGGGATCGGGTGTATCATCCTCGCGATGACCACCGGGCCACCTGGCCGGATCCTGAATGGGGTTGGGATTGGCTGTGTTGCGGGGTGTGAGTGAGGCTGGAGCCGCGGCTTGGTGCTGCGTGCGGTGCGCCCTTGCGGGCGCGTCGCGGGTGGTGGGATGTGAGCTCTATCGGGCGATTAGGACCGCTTGGCTGCGTGCATTGCTGCACTTCCACCTGCGGCCTATCGACGTGATGGTCTATCACGGCCCTCGAGGGAGACCTCGTTTTGAGGGGGGTTTCCTGCTTAGATGCCTTCAGCAGTTATCCCGTCCGCACTTGGCTACCCAGCTGTGCC
>NZ_JAMZIK010000305.1 GCF_024178315.1 Siccirubricoccus soli
TGTGGTGGGTTAGCCGATGGTACACCCTATATATAAACATCAAAAACACATTGGAGGTAGAACCAGAGTCAACATGAACTAACCAATGAATAAATAAATTTTACTATAAAATAGTACAATAAATATGTTAGCAGACCTAGGATTCATCTCGTAATTTTATTCTCGGAGCGAATGGTGTCATCAAGAACAGAACGTCGTAATCTAAACTTTAATCGTACGAGGAGGACGGCAATAATGAAGTCGACAGCAATAATCAAATAGGAGCAGTAATCAGATGCGCGTATAAGAAATTCATGACGTATAAAACAGAAGAATCAGATAGCAAGAGTAGGGCATTGGCGTATATCTGGAAGACTGAAAAGATGAAAACAACAATTAGATCGTACAGTCAAGCAGAAATTAAGGCATTCCACATAACCGTTACCCAGAAAAGCAATAACATGGTGAAACACTTAAGTACAGGCCAGAGGTAGAAATACTGCTATGGATATAGCTTAGGACGAATTTAAGATACTACTGAAAAAGGAA
>NZ_JAMZIK010000306.1 GCF_024178315.1 Siccirubricoccus soli
GCATGCCTTAGTACTAATTGGACATTATGTTTAGCATTAATATGTTTCCTTTTGGACTTGGAAGTTTCAATATAGTTGTGGATATGGATTGGTTACCAAATTTAAGGCCGAAAACATACGTCATAAGAAGATAGTACGCAAACTTTTACCAAGTAGTATCATACTTGAAGTTCGTAGAGAACGATCCAAAGTTGGTCGGAAACATCACAGGTGGATGAAGTCTGACGAGAAGGA
>NZ_JAMZIK010000307.1 GCF_024178315.1 Siccirubricoccus soli
TTTCCTTCGGGTACTTAGATGTTTCAGTTCCCCGAGTTCGCCTCCCATGCCTATGGATTCAGCACAGGATCTCCCTAAGGAGGGGTTTCCCCATTCGGACATCCGCGGATCAACGATCGCTCGCATCTCCCCGCGGCTTTTCGCAGCGTGCCACGTCCTTCATCGCCTCTTGGCGCCAAGGCATCCACCGAACGCCCTTATCTCGCTCCAGATCGCAACCATCACCACCCGCATGCAGAACCGAGCCGCGGCCCGCAAGGGCACGTCCCGCGCATGAGAGGCTGTGAAAGCTGCACCCTTCGCGCGCACTCACACTCTCAAACTACACAACCAATTCCGGATTTACCTGTGAAAGAACAGCGGCCTCGCCCGCACCGCGTGCTGGCAAGGCCGGGTCTTCTGGAAGCGGCTCCGGGCAAGGCATGGCAAAGCCATGCCGCCCGGGCGCATCTCGTGCACCGACATCGAACGCCCGCCCCACGCATTACGCGCGGCACGAGCAGGATGTCAGGGCATCGAGAGTAGTGAACGGAGCCCGCCGAGGACAAAGTCTGTAAGGATCAACCGCAACCAGAGGACATCCGCCCTCAGCGTCACGATCCTATCCTTGAAAGGAGGTGATCCAGCCGCAGGTTCCCCTACGGCTACCTTGTTACGACTTCACCCCAGTCACTGACCCTACCGTGGCAAGCTAGCCCCTTGCGGTTACCGCACCTGCTTAAGGTAGAACCAACTCCCATGGTGTGACGGGCGGTGTGTACAAGGCCCGGGAACGTATTCACCGCGGCGTGCTG
>NZ_JAMZIK010000308.1 GCF_024178315.1 Siccirubricoccus soli
GGCGAGTTCCCAAGGCTTGCTGTAATGTTTGCCAGAACCTGGACGTAAATCTACTATCACGGTCGGAAATGATTGAGATGGGTACTCCATGTAGGGAGACAATTTCTTTCAGATAAACTTGTGCTAATTTCTCCATTTTATCTGTCTCCTTGATGGGTAAGAAGTGTGCAGATTTTGTCAGACGATCTACTACTACCCAAATGGTGTCGTAACCGTTCAATGTCTTTGGCAGTTTGGTAATGAAGTCCATGGTTATTCGTTCCCACTTCCATTCGGGAATTTCTGGTTGTTGCAATAACCCGGATGGCTTTTGATTCTCTGCCTTGACTTTAGAACATGTTAAACACTTACCGACATAAGTAGCGATGTCTGCCTTCATGTTCGGCCACTAGTATATCAATTTCAGATCATGATACATTTTACTGGATCCTGGATGAATAGAATATCTTGTCTTGTGCGCTTCATCCATAACCAGTTTCCTCAGACCTCCATAGTTTGGTACCCAAATTCGATCAGCGAAATAACGGGTCTGGTCTGTCTTTTCTGTAAACTGTTGGTTTAAACCTCTCAGGGCTTCTGCCTTTAGGTTTTCTTCTTTCAGTGCTTCAAGTTGAGCATCTCTAATCTGAGAAGTCAGATTTGTACGAATCATTAAGTTCAATGCTCGAACTCGAAGAGGTTTGACTCTTACCTTCCGGCTCAAGGCATCAGCAACTACGTTTGCCTTTCCCGGATGGTAACGGATTTCACAATCATAGTCGTTCATCAGCTC
>NZ_JAMZIK010000309.1 GCF_024178315.1 Siccirubricoccus soli
GCCCCGCCGCCGCCGCCCCCGCCACGGCGGGAGCAGCCACCCCGCCCGCCCCAGCCTAGCCCGGATGCCGAGCGCGCCGCCCGCGCCGGCGGCCGCACCGGCAGGCTGCAGGTCATCCTCGCCTGGGAGGACACCAATGATCTCGACCTCTACGTGGCCTGCCCGGATGGCCAGGTGCTGGGGCCGGACAACAGCCGCGGCGCCTGTGGCGGGCGGATCGACGTGGATGCCAATCGCGGCGGCCCCAACCCGGCCCCCGGCTTGACTCGGACGCCGGTGGAGAACGCCGTCTGGGACCGGCCGCCGCCGGGGCGCTACCGGGTGCATGTGAATGCCTGCTGCGGGGTGGTGCGGCAGATGCCGGGCTCCGCCTTCCGCATCACGATCAGGCAGGAGGGGCAGCCGGACCGGGTGGTGCCCGGCTATGCCCGGGCTGGCACGAGCCCGCCGGGGCCGATGGTCGCCGAATTCACGGTGCCGCCGCGATGAGCCCCGGCCCGAGCTGGAGAGAGCGCCGATGAGCGGTGCCGCGCTGATCCTCGACCGTCGCCGGCGGGATGCGATCCGGCCGCTGCTGCCGGCGCGGCCGGCGGCGGAATGGCATGCGGCGCTTACGGCGGAGATCACGGCGGGGCTGGGGGCGGCGC
>NZ_JAMZIK010000031.1 GCF_024178315.1 Siccirubricoccus soli
ATTCACCGCCAGGCCGACCGAGCGGGTCGGCACGTCGATGATCATGTCCACGCCCTGGTCGTACCATTGCCGCGCGATGTTGGCGCCGACATCGGGCTTGTTCTGGTGATCGGCGAAGATCACCTCGACAGTGAAGCCCTTGTTGCCGAATTCCTGCACCGCCTGGCGCGTGCATTCCACGCCATAGGGGCCGGAGATGTCGCGATAGGTGCCCGACTGGTCGTTCAGCACGCCAATGCGGATGGTATTGGCCGCCTGGGCGCGGGTGAGGCGCGGCAGGCTGGGCAACAGGGCCGTGCCAACGACGGACGCGGCAAGCAGGCTACGACGGCTGGTGGTCATGAAACCTTCCTCTCGCAGTCTCAGCCGCGGACCAGAGGACAGCCGCCTTCGGCGATCGGCCGGAAGGCCTCCTCCGCCGGCGTGGTCTGCAGCAGTTTCAGGTAATCCCAGGGGGCCTTGCTCTCCGCCCGCGCCTTCACCTCGAAGAGGAAGGAGGGGTGGATCTTGCGGCCATCCTCGCGGATCCGGCCGGGGCCGAAGCAATCGTCGTCGCAGGGCATCGCCTTCATGCGGTTGACCAGCTCCGTCCCGCTGGCCCGCGCGGCGGGCACGCCCATATCGGCCACCGCCTTCAGCGCATGCAGCGTGGCCGAGTAGTTCCCGGCATGGATGCAGTTCGGATAGACATTCGCCAGCCGCGGCTTCACCCGGTTGAGGAAGGCGCGGCTGCGGTCGTTCAGGGCCCAGTAGAAGCTTTCGGTCAGCACCAGCCCGGCGCCCTGGTCCAGCCCGATGGAATGGACGTCGGTGATGAAGAGCAGCATGCAGGCCAGCTTCACGCCCCGCCGCGTGACGCCGAATTCCGCCGCCTGCTTCACGCAATTGATGGTGTCCAGCCCGGCATTGGCGAGGCCGATCACCTTCGGCCGCGCCGCCGTCGCCTGCACCAGGAAGCTGCTGAAATCCGTGGTGCCCGGGAAGGGCGTGCGCACGGAGCCCAGCACCCGCCCGCCGCTGGCCCGCACCAGGGCGGAGGTGTCGCGTTCCAGCGCGTGGCCGAAGGCGTAGTCGGCGGTGATGCAGAACCAGCTATCGCCGCCCGCCGTCACCATGGCGGCGCCGGTGGACTTCGCCAGCAGGTAGGTGTCGTAGGCCCAGTGCACCGAATTCGGGCTGCAATGCGCCCCGGTGAGATCGGCGGTGGCGGAGCCGACCTGCAGCACCGCCTTGTTCTTCTCCCGCGCCACCTGCTGCACGGCGAGGCCGACCGAGCTGGTCGGCACGTCGGCGATCAGGTCGATGCCCTGGTCATACCATTGCCGGGCGAGGCTGACGCCGAGATCGGGGCGATTCTGGTGATCGGCCTCGATCACCTCGACATTGAAGCCCTGGGACGCGAATTCCGCGACCGCCTGGCGGACGCAGATGACCGAGGTGGGGCCGGTATTGTCCCGGTAGGTGCCGGACATGTCGGTCAGCACGCCGATCCGGTAGGTGTTGGCCGCCTGCGCGCGCGCGCGGCGCCGCAGGCTCGGCGCCAATGCCGTCACGGCCCCTGCGGCCAGCAGGCCGCGTCGCATCAGTGTCATCTCGAAGCATCCCCCTGTCGTCGGGGGCCGGTGCTTGCTGCCCGGCCCTTCCATCCTCAGCTCCGCGCCTCAGCTCCGCACGAACGCGCAGCCTCCCTCGCTCAACGGCCGGAAGGCCTCCTCCGCCGGGGTAGTCTGCAGCAGCTTGTAGTAGTCCCACTCGCCCCGGCTCTCCTCCGGCGACTTCACCTGGAAGAGGTAGGCAGGGTGGAGCTTGCGGCCATCCTCGCGGAGCCGGCCCGGGCCGAAGCAGTCATCGTCGCAGGGCATGGCCTTCATCCGCGCCACCGTCTCCGCGCCGCTCGCCTTGGCCGCGGTCACGCCCATCTCGGCGGCCACCTTCAGGTAGTGCAGCACCGCGGCGTAGCCGCCGGCATGGTTCATGCAGAGCGGCACGCTGATATTGGGCCGCATCTTGGCCGCGAAGCGGCGGGTGCGGTCGTTCAGATCCCAGTAGAAGGTCTCCGTGCAGATCAGCCCCTGCGCCGTCTGCAGCCCGATGGCGTGGACATCCGGCAGGAACATCAGCATGGAGGCAAGACGGATGCCGCGCCGCAGCAGTCCGAATTCCGCCGCCTGCTTGACGCAGTTCACCGTGTCGGTGCCGGCATTGGCCAGGCCGATCACCTTCGGCTTCGCCGCCGCCGCCTGCAACAGGAAGCTGCTGACATCCGTGGTGCCCGGAAAGGGCGCGCGGACCTGGCCGAGCACCTTGCCGCCCTGCGCCTTCACGAAATTCGCCGTGTCGCGTTCCAGCGCATGGCCGAAGGCGTAGTCGGCGGTGAGGAAGTACCAGCT
Source organism: Siccirubricoccus soli (assembly GCF_024178315.1). Classification (GTDB taxonomy): domain Bacteria; phylum Pseudomonadota; class Alphaproteobacteria; order Acetobacterales; family Acetobacteraceae; genus Siccirubricoccus; species Siccirubricoccus soli. The sequence continues at coordinate 2,391 of NZ_JAMZIK010000031.1, forward strand.
GTCGCCGCCCGCCTTCACCGTGGCGCCGCCGGTGGAGCGCGCCAGCATCCAGGTGTCGTAGGTCCAGTGCACGGTGTTCGGCGTGCACTTGCTGCCGGTGAGGTCGGAGGTGGCGGAGGAGGTGTTCAGGAAGACCTTGTTCTTCTCCCGCACCACGTCATTCGCCGCCAGCGCCACGGAGGAGGCGCCGCCATCCACCACGCAATCCACGCCGTCGCGGTCGATCCAGGCGCGGGTGATGTTGGAGCCGACATCGGGCTTGTTCTGGTTGTCGGCGAAGACGACCTCGACATTCATGCCGCGGGCGTTGAACTCCGCCGCCGCCTGGCGGATGCAGGCCAGCTCGGTCGGGCCGGTCACGTCGCGGTAGGTGTTGGAGAAGTCGCACAGCAGCGCCACCTTGATGGTGTTGGCCGCCTGCGCCCTGGCCCGCCGCCGGGTCCAGCCGCCGAGCACCGGCGCCGCGGCCGCGCCGGCGAGCAGCCCCCTCCTGTCGATCATCGTCATTCCTGGTCCCTCCGGCGTCGCCGCGTCTGCGCGCGACCGGCGCTTCATGTCAGACGCCCAGATATTCGTGCAGCCGGCCCATGGAGGCGGCAAGCTCGGCATTCGCCACCATGTCCACCACCCGGCCATGCTCCATCACGTAGTGGCGGTCCGCGACGGTCTGGGCGAAGCGGAAATTCTGCTCCACCAGCAGCACGGTGAAGCCGCGCGCCTTCAGCTCCCGGATGGTACGGCCGATCTGCTGCACGATGACCGGCGCAAGGCCCTCCGAGGGCTCGTCGAGCAGCAGCAGCTTGGCGCCGGTGCGGAGGATGCGGGCGATGGCCAGCATCTGCTGCTCGCCGCCCGAGAGCTTGGTGCCCTGGCTGTTCGCCCGTTCCTTCAGGTTGGGGAAGAGCTGATAGATCGTCGGGATGTCGAGGCCGCCCGGCTGCACCACCGGCGGCAGCAGCAGGTTCTCCGTCACGTTCAGGCTGGCGAAGATGCCGCGCTCCTCCGGGCAATAGGCGATGCCGGAGCGCGCGATCCTGTCGGAGCGGTCGCTGATCGTCTCCCGCCCCTGGAAGCGGATGCTGCCGGCGCGGCGGCCGACCAGGCCCATGATGGCGCGGAGCGTCGTGGTCTTGCCCGCGCCGTTGCGGCCGAGCAGGGTCACCACCTCGCCCTCGCGGATGTCCAGCGAGACGCCGTGCAGGATGTGGCTCTCGCCATACCAGGCCTCGAGCCCGTTGACGGTCAGCAGCGCATCGCTGCTGACGGCGGGGCGCGCCATGGTCAGGGTCTCAGCCATGGACGGGCACTCCCTCGGTCACGGTATGGGCCTCGGAGCCCAGATAGGCGGCGATGACATCCGGGTTGCGCGCCACCTCGGCATAGTCGCCTTCCGCCAGCACGCTGCCGCGCGCCAGCACGGTGATGCGGTCGCAGAGGCCGGAGACGACCTTGAGGTTGTGCTCCACCAGCAGCACCGTGCGGCCCGCCGAGACGCGCCGCACCAGCGCGACGATGCGGTCCACATCCTCATGCGTCATACCCGCCGTCGGCTCGTCCAGCAGCAGCATGACGGGGTCGAGGGCGAGGGTCGTCGCGATCTCCAGCGCCCGCTTGCGGCCATAGGGCAGTTCGCCCGCCGTCAGCCCGGCATAGGTGGTGAGGCCGACATCCTCGAGCAGCGCCATCGCCCGCTCGTCATACTTCCGCAGCAGGGAATCGGAGCGCCAGAAATCGAAGCTGCCGCCGCGGTCCCGCTGCAGCGCCACGCGCACATTCTCCAGCACCGTGAGATGCGGGAAGACCGCCGAGATCTGGAAGCTGCGCACCAGCCCGAGCCGCGCGACCTCGGCCGGCTTCATCCCGGTGATGTCGCGGCCGTCGTAGCGGATGCTGCCGCGCGTCGGCTGGAGGAATTTGGTGAGAAGGTTGAAGCAGGTGGTCTTGCCGGCGCCGTTCGGCCCGATCAGGCCATGGATGCTGCCGCGGCGGATCTTGAGGCTCACATCGCTGACCGCGACGAAGCCCCGGAACTCCTTGGTCAGACCTTCGGTTTCCAGGATGGTGTCTTGCACCCCGACGCTACTCCCCCGCTGAAGCCGGCCTGAATGGCCATGTATTTCAGCAAGGTATGGCCGGGTTATCGGCGGGATGCAAGGGTGCCCGCGGTGAATTCCACGCTTTTTGTGCGGTGGATAGCAGCCGCCGGGTTGCAGCACGCGAACCTCCGCAACGCGGGCGTGCGCACCCTGCGATGCCCGCCGGACAGCTCCGCCATCACCGGGCCAGCATGACACGGTCGCGCGAGGCGAGGCCGCCCGCCTCGCCCGGCGCCGGCAGGGCACCGCCCTGCCGGGCCCGGCGCTGCCTCAGCGCAGCCCGTCCCTGCCCTCGATCTCCGCGACGGTCAGCCCGCCGATGCGCGGCAGCGGCCGCCCGCCCGTGGTCAGCGCCAGGCAGAGCAGGATCTCGCCGGCGCGCGGCGCATCCGTCACGCGCGCCTCGATCGCGTCGAAATGGCTGCGCACGAAGGCGGCATCCTTGTGCCCCAGCGGCACGTCCACCGGCGTGCCGGGCCCGCCGGATTTCTTGGCGGAGGGGATCAGCGCCGGGCCCTTCCCCAGCGCCGCCCGCACCGGCGCCCCCATCTTCGGGTGCAGCAGCGCAGCGGCGTGCTCCAGCTCCCCCGCCTCCCCCACCACCGCGGCCTTGCCGAAGCTCTGCACCTGCTCGCCCGGGATGCCGAGAGCGGCGATGGCGCGCGCCGCCAGCAGCCCGCCCAGCTCCTCGCCCTGGGCGACGAGCTCGGAGAGGTCCTCCACATAGCGGCCGGCGAAGGGGTTCTCGATGACGGCGCAGGCGATGGCGCGGCGGATCGGCGGGATGTCCCGGCCCATCTCGCGCCGCGTCTCGTCCAGGATGGTCACCAGCTTGCGGATGACGGCAGGCATTCGGGCTCTCCCTTCTTCAGCCGGCGCCGGCCAGCCGGGTCAGCCGCGCGCCATGGCCGATCACGGCGCCGATGGAGCCGGCATTGCGGCGGTCGGTCAGCGCCTTGAAGGCGGCCAGCGGCCGGCCCTCCCGGACGCTGGCGAAGGCGTCGCCGATGGCGATGGCGAAATGCAGCATGATGCTGGCATCGCGGTAGCAATCGGTGGTGCAGGCCTGGCAGCCATCCCGCACCATGTCCTTCGCGGTGAAGTCCCACAGCGAGGCGAGCGGCTTGTCCCAGTCCTCGCAGCGCCAGAGGTCGTAATTCCAGTCTAGGTAGAAATACTTGTAGCCGGCATGGCAGATGAAGCGCTCGCCCTGGCCGGTCAGCCGGCGGCGCATGTCGGCCAGGCCGGCGCGCGGGTTGTGGACGGGGATGATCTCCCGCGCGCCCTCCGCCGCATCGAAGGCCGCCAGGATCTCGGCCGGGGTCATGTCCACCAGCTCGCTATCCTCCGACCAGACCAGGGAGGAGGAGCCGAGCGCCGCCTTGCGCGGATAGGAGAAGGTGATGGCGGAAAAGCCGAGCGACTTCACGAAGCGCGCCAGCGCCGCGTAATCCGTGACGAGTCGCGTCATCGCGACCGAGGCGATGACGGTGACGCCGCGCGCCGTCAGCTTCGCATTCGCCTCGCGGATCCGCTCGCAGACGCCGCGCAGCCCGCGGTTCTTCTCATGCACCTCGGCGGTCGGCGCATCGATGGAGATGAACAGGGTGGTGATGCCGGCATCGGCCAGCGCGTCCACCTTGGGCGGCAGCAGCCAGCCATTGGTCACCATGGTGGGCTGCACGCCCATCTCGGTCGCCGTCCGCACCATCTCGACGATGTTCTTGTGCAGCAGCGGCTCGCCGCCCATGAAGGTGACGAAGCGCACCCCCGCCTCCCGCTTCAGCCGCGCCAGCCCCTCGGCGAAGCGGCTGGCATCCAGGCTGCGGCGGTCGGTGACGAAGCCCTTGTCATGCGCGAAATTGCAGAAATCGCAGGTCGCGTTGCAGAGGTTGGTGACGGAGACGTTGCAGATGGCCGGGCCGCCCTTCGGCACCAGCCGCAGCAGATCCATCGCGCCCGCGAAACTCGCCATGACTTGTCCCCTGAAGATCCCGGCCCCCGGAACATCCCCGGGCCCGGCGGCGATGCCGGGCGGCCAGGGCATGCGGTCAAGACAAAAAGCTACAGCGGCGTCCGGGCAGCGGGCTGGTCGGCTGTCGCTGTAGCCCGGATTTCCGCCCTTTGCCAAGCCAGAAGCCCCGGCAGGCTCAGCACCACCTCCCGCGCCCGGCGGGTGAGGGCCACGGCCAGGGCGGCGCCCGGCGGCACCCCGACCAGGGCGGCGGCGCCGATGATGGCGCCCTCCTGCACCGCCAGCGCCCCGGGCAGCATGAAGCCGGCATTGCGCAGCGCCTGGGCCAGGCTCTCGATCACCAGCGCCTCCGCCAAGGTGACGTCGTGCCCCATGAGCCAGAGCAGCCCGGCCACCTCCACCGCGCCCAGCACCCAGGCCAGGCTGTGCCAGAGGCAGGCGGTCACCAGCCGTGGCCAATCCGCGTGCAGGGCGAGGATCGCCGCCTGGAAGTCGCGGATCGCCCCGGGCTGGATCGCCGGCCAGCGCCGGGCGAGGCGGGCGAGGCCGCGTTCCAGCAGGGTCAGCGGCAGGCGGCGCTGCAGCAGCACCATGGCGGCGGCGCCGCCCAGGGCGATGCCGAAGCCGGCCAGGGCGAAGCGCAACAGCCCCTCCCCCTCCCCACCCCCCAGCAGCAGGGCGACGCCGGCCAGGGTGAAGAAGAGCTGGGAGACGGCCTCCAGCGTCAGGTCCACGGTCGCCGTCGCCCCCGCCCGGTCGCCGGCAATGCCCCGTCGCGCCAATAGCCGCGCCGCCGCCGCCTGGCCCACCAGGGCGCCGGCCGGCAGCAGCGCATTGGCCGATTCGCGGAACCAGCGCAGCCGCGCCATGGCCGGGATGGGCGGCCGCTCCGCCGGCGGCAGCAGGGACCGCCAGGCGAGCGCCGTGATGACGATTTGCGGGATGTGCACGCCGAGCGAGAGGGCGATGCCGAAGGGTGCCTCCGCCAGCATGCGCCGCAGCGCCGGCAGATCGTCGTGATTCAGGGCGAGCGCCGCCAGCAGCACCAGTGCGCCCAGCAGCAGCCCGTTGCGGATGCCGCGCCGCCACCAGGGGGCACGGGCGATGGGGCTCACAGCCTCCGTGGCCAAGATCTGTCCTTCTCCGCTGCGATGCGTTCGGCGCCGTGCGCCTTCCCGCGGCCGGGGCTCAGTGCCCGAGCACCTCCGGCACCCGCTCCGCCGGCGGCGTGTTCCGGCTGCGGAAGCAGCGCATGGCGCCGTCGATCATCACCCCGCCGATGCCGGGAATGTCGCCCAGCTCGATGCTCTGCAACAGGTCGCGCCCCGCCGTATGCTGCGCCCGGTCGAGGAAGACCAGATCCGCCGCCCGCCCCGCCTCGATCAGCCCGGCATCGAGGTTGCGGATGCGCGCGGTGTTGCCGGTGGCCAGCGCGATGGCCTGCGCCGCCGGGATGCCGCCGAGCGAGGAGAGCAGCGAGATCAGCCGCAGGATGCCGAGCGGCTGCACCCCGCTGCCGGCGGGGCTGTCCGTGCCCAGGATGACGCGGTGAAGCTGCTTCAGGTCGCGCGCCGCCTGCACCGCCGCGATCGCCACCCGCTCATTGCCGTTGTGGACGATCTCGATGGCGCGGCTGCTGCGCTCGCACAGCTCGCAGACATGGCCCTCCGGCAGCGAGGTATGCCCGCCATTGATATGGCCGATGATGTCGGCATCCGCCTCCAGCACCGTGTCCTTGTCGATATAGCCGCTGCCGGGCACCGAAGGGCCGCCGGTGTGGATGGTGCTCTGGATGCCGTGCTTGCGGGCCCAGGCCACCATCTCCCGCGCCTCGTAGCCCGCCTTGACCGAGCCGAGGCCGATCTCGCCGAGCAGCGAGACGCCGGCCGCGGCCAGTTCGGCGAAGTCGCTCTCCACCATGCCCTTCTCCAGCACCGGCGCGCCGGCCAGCACCTTCACCCCGGCGGGGCGCAGGTTGAAGAAGCTGCGCTGGGCGAAGATGGCATGCGCCTTCAGCCCGGTGATGTCGCGCGGCCGCCCCGGCGAATGCACCTCGCCGGCCGAGACCATGGTGGTGACGCCGCCATTCAGGAAGCTCTCGACCCAGCCGATCTGGTTCTGCCGCGGCGTCCAGTCGCCCACCACCGGATGCACATGGCTGTCCACCAGCCCGGGCGAGACGGCGCAGCCATGCGCGTCGATCTCCCCGGTGAAGGGCCCGCGATCCTTGAGCTCCGCGGCGCGGCCGATGGCGGCGATCCTGCCGTCCTCGATGAGGATGGCATCCGCCGCCAGCACCGGCTGGGCCAGGTCGCCGGAGAGCAGCAGGCCGATATTGCGCACCAGGGTGCGGCCCTTCGCCGGGCCCGTTGCCGCCTCCAACGCCATCGCTCGTCTCCTTCTCGCCACCAGCCTAGCCCAGCCCGGATCATAAGCCTAGAAATGGCGAATGAGCGACGGGGACCCGAGCGAGTACGAGTTGGAGGCGCAGGTGGGGCATCTGCTCCGCCGCGCCTATCAGCGGCATCTCTCGCTGTTCCAGGGCATCATGGGGGAGGATGGGCCGACCTCCATGCAATTCGCCGCCCTCGTCACCCTGGCGCAGCGCGGCCCGCTCTCGCAGAACCTGCTCGGCCGCATGCTGGCGATGGACCCGCCGACGGTGAAGGGCGTCGTTGCCCGGCTGATGGCGCGCGGCCTGGTGGTGCGGCAGAAGGACCCCACCGACGCAAGGCTGCTGCTGGTGGCGCTGACGCCGGCGGCGGAGGCGGCGCTGCCCGGCTGGGTCGCCAAGGCCCGCGCCATCACCGCCGCCACCCTGGCGCCGCTCTCCGCCGCGGATGCGGCGCGGCTGGCCCGGCTGTTGCGGAACCTCACCTGATTTCGGTTGAGCCGGAACGGGTCGCTGGGTAAGCTCGTTATCCTGCAAACGACCGGCAGGAACCATGGGCGGCTACCGCACACCCGCAAGCCTCGCTGAAGCCCTTTCCCTGCTGGCCGCCGCGCCGGAGCCGCCGCTGCTGCTCGCCGGGGGGACGGACATCTACCCCGCCCGGGCCATGGCGGAGGCCTGGGGCCGCCACGTGAAGCGGCCGGTGCTGGACCTCTCCGGGCTCGGCCTGGCCGGCATCGAGGATTGCGGCGACCACCACCGCATCGGCGCCGGGACAAGCTGGGCCACGCTGCGCGACGCCCCCCTGCCCCGCTGGTTCGACGGGCTGCGCCAGGCGGCGCGACAGGTGGGCGGGGTGCAGGTGCAGGCGCGCGGCACCGTGCTCGGCAATCTCTGCAACGCCTCCCCCGCCGCGGATGGCGTGCCGCCGCTGCTGGCCCTGGACGCCCGGGTGGAGCTGGCCAGCCTGCGCGGCAGCCGCCGCCTGCCGCTCACGGCCTTCATCCTCGGCAACCGCCGCACCGCCCTGGCGCCGGATGAGATCGCCACCGCGGTGCTGGTGCCGAAACCAGCGGGCGAGATGCGCAGCGCTTTCCTCAAGCTCGGCGCGCGCGCCTACCTCGTCATCTCCATCGTCATGGTCGCCGGGCTGCTGCAGATCGAGGCGGGCCGCATCGCCGCCGCCCGCCTCGCCATCGGCGCCTGCTCGCCCGTGGCGCAGCGCCTGCCGACGCTGGAGGCGGCGCTGATCGGCGCCCGGCCGGAGGAGGCCGCCGCCCTGGTCGCGCCCGACCACCTCGCCCCGCTCTCTCCGATCGACGATGTCCGCGCCACGGCGGAATACCGCCGCCACACCGCCCTGGTGCTGCTGCGGCGGCTGCTGGCCGGCTTCGCCACGCCGCAGGCGCTGGCGGCATGAGCGCGCCGCCCTTCGCCCTCACCGTCAACGGCGCCGCCCGCGCCGTGGTGGCGCCGCCGGACCAGCGTCTCACCGCCGTGCTGCGGGACGAACTCGGCCTCACCGGCACCAAGGTGGGCTGCGATGCGGGGGATTGCGGCGCCTGCACCGTGCTGCTCGCCGGCGCGCCCGCCTGCGCCTGCCTCGTCCCCCTCGCCCAGGCCGCCGGCCAGGCGGTGGAGACGGTGGAGGGGCTGGCCGCCGATCCCTGGGGCACCGCGCTGCAGCGCGCCTTCCTGGCGCATGGCGCGGCGCAATGCGGCATCTGCACCCCCGGCATGCTGATGGCCGCCCTGCCGCTGCTGCGGACCACGCCGCAGCCGGACGAGGCGGCGGCCATGGATGCCATCGGCGGCGTGCTCTGCCGCTGCACCGGCTACCGCAAGATCCTGGAGGCGATCCAGGGCGCGCATCTCTTCCTTGAGGCCGACTCGGCAACCCCCGCCGGCGCGGTGGGCGAGCGCCTGCCGCGCGTCGATGGCCCGGACCGCGTCACCGGCACCGCCCTCTATGGCGCGGATGCGGCGCCGGCCGATGCGCTCTGGCTGAAGCCGATCCGCAGCCCGCACGCCCATGCCCGCTTCACCCTCGGCGATTGCGCCCCGCTGCTGGCCCGCCATCCCGGGCTGGCGCGGGTGCTGACCGCGGCGGATGTCCCAGGCCGCAACGGCTTCGGCGTCTATCCGGACATCAA
>NZ_JAMZIK010000310.1 GCF_024178315.1 Siccirubricoccus soli
ACTTTTATAAAACGTTTTTAAGTTGACAATCGTTTGTTTATATTTCAAGATTATAACAATAGGGTTTTACTTACTAGTTTGACGAATCTTCAAAGTAACAATCTAGGATGATAATAGGATGATCTTGATGACAAATAACCAAAGAAAACACTTGAGCTAGAAACTTTCTGAAAATGTTGTTCTTTCATTTCCGGAACCGTGATCTTCTAGGGTTGCAAGGGATATGTTACCAAGCTTGTTCGTTGA
>NZ_JAMZIK010000311.1 GCF_024178315.1 Siccirubricoccus soli
GATCTAGGAACGTTCATTTTCTTGATTCTAGAGAGAGAAGTTGCTTCTTTGATTGACTATAGCTTCGAGTCTTGAGTTGATATCTTCGACGTGGGTTCAAGGGGCTGTGATGAAGGTGTAACAAAGGTTGGTTGATGATCAAACAAGGGTTGGATATCTTGGACACAAAACCGTGGGTTTAGAGAGTTTTAGAGAGAGAAGTTGATCTTTTGATTGACTATATCTTCGAGACTTGAGTTGATATCTTCGACTTGAGTTCCAAAGGTTGTAAGGAAGGTGTAACAAAGGTTGGTTGATGATCAAGCAAGGGTTGGTTATGGTGATG
>NZ_JAMZIK010000312.1 GCF_024178315.1 Siccirubricoccus soli
AGTTTAAAGAGGGGCTATGAAATCTCACCGTATATATAGCTGTTAATACTTGACGATATTGAGCAATGTGATTTAGTTCCGAGGAATAGAGATGACCTAAAGTATACAGAGGTTTGTTTAATGATATTTTTAAAATAGAAGTTTATTTAACTGTATCCGTTGTAATAATTGTCAACTTATTTATAGATGTATAAACTCATTTTCTTGAATATGTTTGTATCCGTTGAAATGTATATCCTTGTGTATAAAGTAGTTTGAACATGATCTTGATGAAGATAAGATTTGTATATGTATATATTGAAAAGAATGGTTTATAAGTATATAGAATATTTTTAGAACATATGTTTATTAAAA
>NZ_JAMZIK010000313.1 GCF_024178315.1 Siccirubricoccus soli
ATTTATAGATGTATAAACTCATTTTCTTGTATCTGTTGAAATGTATATCCTTGTGTATAAAATGGTTTGAACATGATTTTGATGAAGATAAGAATTGTGTATGTATATATTGAAAAGAATAGTTTGGAAGTATATAAAGTATTTTTAGAATATATGTTTATTAAAATCAATACAAGTTACAACTTCTTAAACACTCTTTTGGCTACCAAATGAGAATGGCCAGGAAGAGTCGGACGGGTGGCTAGGATCCTTTTGGT
>NZ_JAMZIK010000314.1 GCF_024178315.1 Siccirubricoccus soli
CGCCGGGCTCGGCCAGCGGCGGGGCTGCGCCGGGGGTGGTCGCACGATGCGGCGGCTCGGTGGCGGCAAGCGCCGTGTCCTGCGGCATCGCGTCCGATGCAGCCGGGGCGGTTTCCGGGCCGGGCGGGGCGGCGGCCTCGGGCCCCGGCTTCGGCTCCCCGGTAGTGGGAACGGCATCCCGACCCGGGGCCGGGCTGGCCCGGGGCAAGGCCTCGGCAGGCTGGCCCTCGGGCGCGGCGGCGGCCGGGCGGGGGGCGGGGCGGTTGCCGGGCGAGGCTGCAACGGGGGCCGTGGCGGAATGCTGGCCGGACGGGGCCGCAGCGGGGGCCGTGGCAGCTGTCGCCGGGGGCGGCTGTGGCGTGGTCGCGGCCTGAACGGGACCGGCGGCGGGGCTGGGGGTGGCAGGCTCGGGCCTGGGCAAGCCGGCATCGCCCGCGGCAGGGGCCGGCCTGGCTTCCGCCTGCGGGGCTGGGGGAAGGCCGGCGGGGCCGGGCGGAGCTGCGATGCCGGGGGCTGGGGAGGCCGTGGAGGTCGCCGGTGCCTCCGCTGCCCCGGCCGCGGCGGGGGAGAGGTCCGGCCGACCCGCCCCCGGCG
>NZ_JAMZIK010000315.1 GCF_024178315.1 Siccirubricoccus soli
CGACCGCGCGGCGGAAGCGCCGCGCTACCGCGCCGGGCTGCTCGCCCTGGCCCGCGGCACGCCCGCCGCCGCCCTGGGGCTGCTGGAGGAAGCCGAGGCCGCCGGGGAAGGGGGCGGCTATGCCGCGCTCAACCGCGGCCTCGCCCTGATGCAGCTCGGCAGGCTGCGCGAGGCGGCCGAGGCGCTGGAGCGCGCCGCCGCCGCCCTGCCGAACCACCCCGAACCGCCCTTCCGCCTCGGCACCATCGCCGGGCTGCGTGGCGAGACGGGGCGGGCGGAGGCGCATTTCCTCGCCGCCCTGGCGCGCGATCCCGAGCACGTCACCGCACTCGCCGCCCTGGCGGCGCTGGAGGAAGCCGCCGGCCGCCACGCCGCCGCCGCCGGCCTCATCGCCCGCGCCCGCCAGGCCGATCCGGCGGAGCCGGAGCTCGAGCTCGCCGCCGCCCGCATCGCCCTCGCCCTCGGCCAGGCG
>NZ_JAMZIK010000316.1 GCF_024178315.1 Siccirubricoccus soli
CTAGTTAAAATAAACTTAAAATATAAACCAACAAAAGAAAATAAAATAACTATACTTATTTTTGTTAGAAAGACACTGCTGAAAAGATCGTATTAGCATATTAAGTCTCAATTACACACCAGGAATCAAAATTCCTTAAATTATTATTAGTGTAATTGACAGTCCAAAACAGTTACCAATATATTAATCCTCTTAAACACTCGGCACTACAGTTTTCACAGACACTTTACATTTTCTTAGCCAGGGAACTACCCGAAGTTAAGGTAACTTAGTCATGCCTAAATTATTATTAGCGTACAATTGTGTCCCACAAACATGACATACTCCCACGATCAAGGTATGACAAAAATTTACGTAAAGAGTGAGTATATAAAAATCATCTTTAAAAATCAAGCCAGCGGTGACAGGTCGGTATTTTCATACACGCAGAGCGACATAGCTTGACAATGCTATTTCTTTATTATTTGATAA
>NZ_JAMZIK010000317.1 GCF_024178315.1 Siccirubricoccus soli
CTGCCGCGCCACCGGGGCGCGGGCGCCGCCGGCGCTCGCCAGCGCCGCCAGCCGGGCGGCCGCCTCGGCATGGCCCGGCTGGCGCTGCAGCACCTCGCCCAGCAGCCGTTCCGGCTCGCCCTCCACCCCCTGCGCCATCAGGGTGCGGGCCAGCCCCACCCGGGCGCCGACGCTCTCCGGAAAGCGCTTCAGCACATCCTCGAAGCCGGCCCGCGCCTCGGCGGTCTGCAGCCGGGCCAGCCTGATCATGGCGGCGACGGTGGCCGGCACCTCGGCCGCCCGCGCCTCCGGCCCCAGCTGCGCCAGCTCGCCTTCCGCCACGGTCAGCTCGCCGCGGCCGAGCGCGGCCAGCATCAGCATCTCCCGCGCCCCGCCCTGCTCCGGCGCCAGGCGCAGCGCCTCCCCGGCGGCGGCGGTGGTGCCGGCGGTATCGCCGGCGGCCAGCCG
>NZ_JAMZIK010000318.1 GCF_024178315.1 Siccirubricoccus soli
ATGGTGCACACATATTTCCTATGTATGCTATATGTGGGTACTTAGTTATAGTCTAGGTTAAACTACCTTGTTCTCTATAACCTTCGGTTCTGATACCAATCTGTCACACCCCACCTTAGGCGGAAACGTAGGAATGCGACTGAATAATAATCATCACACAAGGAATATATATAGAGAGAACTAAACGTGTTTCATTAATATAATTCATTTAGTACAAGTCAACTAAATTCCGCACTTGGGAAATAGTTTAAGGCATCATGCCTGTATATCCAGTAATTTCACTAATGAAATGATATCCGAAGTACATAATCATGATCAATTCATAGAAGTCTTTCTAAAGTCCTCAGTCTCTAACTTTTCTCCAATGTCTGCTAAATACCTGAAAAGGATTTGCTCGAAAGTGTCAACACAATGGTTGGTGAGTTCGCAGGTTTAGATAATACA
>NZ_JAMZIK010000319.1 GCF_024178315.1 Siccirubricoccus soli
TTTGAGAAAGAAAACCCAAGTATATCTTGAATATTCATCAACAATCACCAGTGTATACTTCTTGCCATTAAAGCTTGGAGTACTAACTGGACCAAATAAATCCATGTGAAGAAGATCAAGACATGATTCAAGGGTAGAAAAGTTCTTTGACTTGAATGTTGCTTTATGTTGTTTTCCCTTCTCACAAGCATGACACAGCTTGTCCTTCTCATACTTCATAATTGGAAGACCAGACACCAACTCATGTTGTGCAAGCTTGTTGATGTCTTTGAAGTTCATATGAGAAAGCCTTTTGTGCCATAACCACTTCAGCTCATCTTGAGTCTTCGAGATAAAACATACATCATTTGGCAGAGTGGTGGTACTCATATCAAACGTGTATAAGCTATCATCTCTCTTTGCAATTAACACAATGTTCCTTTCCAAATCATGAACAGTTCCTC
>NZ_JAMZIK010000032.1 GCF_024178315.1 Siccirubricoccus soli
TTCACCCTCGGCGATTGCGCCCCGCTGCTGGCCCGCCATCCCGGGCTGGCGCGGGTGCTGACCGCGGCGGATGTCCCAGGCCGCAACGGCTTCGGCGTCTATCCGGACATCAAGGACCAGCCGGTCTTCTGCGACGGCCTGGTGCGGTATCGGGGCGACTGCATCGCCGCCCTGGTCGGCAGCCGCGCCGCGGTGGAGGCGGTGCGATTCGAGGAGCTGCCCCTGAGCTGGGAGGTGCTGCCCGCCCTCACTGAACCACAGGCGGCGCTCGCCGGCCCGCTGCTGCATGCGCGCTGGGCGGAGAATGTGCTGGCCACCGGCCGCCTGCGCCAGGGCGATGCCGAGGCGGCGCTGGCCGCCAGCGCCTTCACCGCCGAGGGCAGCTTCGAGACCAGCTTCGTCGAGCACGCCTATATCGAGCCGGAGGCCGGCTGGGCGCAGGTTGTCGGCGACCGCATTGAGGTCTTCGCCACCACCCAGGCCCCCTACATGGACCTGGACGAGGTCGCCGGGGTGCTGGGCATTCCGCAGGACCGGGTGCGCATCATCCCCTCCGCCTGCGGCGGCGGCTTCGGCGGCAAGCTGGATGCCTCGGTGCAGCCCATGCTGGCGGTGGCGGCCTGGCTGCTGCGCCGGCCGGTGCGGGCGGTCTGGACGCGCCCGGAAAGCATGGCCAGCAGCACCAAGCGCCACCCCGCCCGCATCACCGCCCGGGCCGGCTGCGACGCCGAGGGTAGGCTGACCGGCTTCGCCTTCGAGGGGCTCTACGACACCGGCGCCTATGCGAGCTGGGGACCGACGGTGGCCGGCCGCGTGCCGGTGCAGGCCATGGGGCCCTACCGGGTGCCCGCCGTCGCCACCCGCGCCCGCGCCATCCTCACCCACCAACCACCCTCCGGCGCCTTCCGCGGCTTCGGCGTGCCCCAGGCCGCCATCGCGCAGGAGGCGCTGTGGGACCGCCTCGCCGATGCCGCCGGCCTCGACCGGCTGGAATTCCGCCTTCGCAACGCGCTGCGCGCGGGGGATGCGACGGCGACCGGCCAGGTGCTGACGCATTCGGTGGGGCTGGTCGCCTGCCTGGAGGCGCTACGCCCCCGCTGGCATGCCCTGCGCGAAGCGGCCGCCGCCCGCAATGCCGCGGCCGGCCCGCGCCGGCACGGCGTCGGCATCGCCTGCATGTGGTACGGCATCGGCAATACCGGCATGTCCAACCCCTCCACCATGCGGGTCACGCTGGGGAAGGAGGGCGTCACCTTCCACAATGGCGCCGTCGATATCGGCCAGGGCAGCACCACCATCCTGCTGCAGATCGTGGCCGAGGCGCTGGGCCTGCCGCCCGCCGACATCAACCTCGTCCTCTACGACACCGACCTGACCTTCGACGCCGGCAAGACCAGCGCCAGCCGCCAGACTTTCGTCAGTGGCCGCGCCGCGCAGGAAGCCGCCCTGGCGTTGCGGCGGCAGATCCTGCTGCGCGCCAATGCCGGCGGGGATGCGCGGCTGGAGCTGCGCGCCGGCATCCTGCATGTCGATGGCCGCCCGCTGCCGCTGGAGGAAACCCTGGAGGGCATCGGCCGCTTCGACCCGCCCACCGTGCCGCTCGACGCCGATGGCCAGGGCGTGCCCTACGCCACCTATGGCTTCGCCGCGCAGCTCGCCGCGCTCGCGGTCGATATGGAGCTCGGCACCGTGCATCTCGAGCGCATCGTCGCCGCCCATGATGTCGGCCGCAGCATCAACCCGACCCTGGTCGAGGGGCAGATCCATGGCGGCATCGCCCAGGGCATCGGCCTTGCCCTGATGGAGGAATACCTCCCCGGCCGCACCGAGAACCTGCACGACTACCTGATCCCGACGGTGGGCGACGTGCCGGAGATCGAGTGCCTGCTGATCGAGGACCGCGAGCCGCTCGGCCCCTTCGGGGCCAAGGGCATCGGCGAGCCAGCCCTGGTGCCGACCGCGCCGGCCATCTTCTCCGCCATCAACCACGCGACCGGCGCCTGGATCACCAAGGCCCCCGCCCTGCCCCACCGCGTGCTGGCAGCCATCCGGGAGGCGCGGCGATGAGCATGGAGACTCCCGGCACGCCCCGCGCCATGGATGAGGCGACTGTGCCGGGCCGCCTGGAGGATGCCGGCGCGGGCGACCGCATGACCGCCGGCAGCATGGCGGGCGAGGATGGCGGCACCGCGCCAGGCCCGTCGCCGTTGCCCGCCGCGCGCGATCGCACTGCCATCTTCGGCGCGCGGGAGGGCAATGAGGGCATCGTCCGCTGCGATGCCTGCCCCGTCCTCTGCCGCATCCGCCCCGGCCGCAGCGGCGCCTGCAGCCGCTACGCCAACCAGGAGGGCGCGCTGGTCCGGGTCGACCCGCTGGTGCTGCTGGAGCGCACGCTGGAGCAGGGCGGCGAGACCGTGCCCTTCCTCGCCGAGCGGGACACCTTCGTCACCGCCATCGGCGCCGGCACCACCTATCCCGACTACAAGCCGGCGCCCTTCATTGTCGGCAGCCGGCATGACGGCGTCGATACCGTCACCGTCGTGACCGAGGGCATCTTCAGCTATTGCGGGCTGAAGGTGAAGATCGACACCGACCGCCATCTGGGGCCGGAGACCGCCGCCGTGCGCGTCGATGGCGAGCAGATCGGCCATGTCACCACCGCCGAATATGGCAGCCAGATGCTCTCCCTCGGCGGCGTCCGCCACCTGACCGGCGGCAGCAAGAAGGAAGGCAACACCACCTGCGCCGCCATGCTGGCGCTGTGCGAGAAGAAGCCCGTCGAGGTCAGCATCGATGGCGGCGCGACGCTGGTGCTGCAGGCCGGCGCCGCGCCCATCGTGAACGGCGTGCCGGAGCAGCGGATGCGCGTCGGCTGCGGTTCCGCCACCATCGGCATCTTCGCCCAGCAATGGCACCGCCATGTGGATGAGGTGATCGTGGTGGACGATCACATCACCGGCGTGCTGTCCGAGCACCAGGCCGGCAAATGCCTGGACGTGCCCCCCACCGGCATCCGCGTGCGCGGCCGCCGCTCCACCCCCGGCCGCTACTTCCAGGTGGCGCATCCCGGCACCGGCTGGGGCGGGACGGACATCACCGACCCGCTCGCCATCATCGAGAGCATCGACCCGAAGCTGGCCTGGCCCGGCCTTCGCCTGCTGCTCACCAGCACCACGGGCGAGGACCATCTGTATCTGGAACTGGACGAAAACCTCCGGCCCGTGCCGGCGAGGACGCCGCCCGCGGTGCTGCAGACCGTCGAGCGCATCGGCGAGAATTGCGAGCCGGCGCTGACCTCCATCCTCTTCATGGCCGGCGCCGGCGGCTCTCTCCGGGCGGGCGTGACCGAAAACCCCGTGCTGCTGACCCGCGCCGTGCAGCAATCCCTCGTCCGCGTCACCATCGGCGGCGCGCCGGCCACGCTCTGGCCCGGCGGCGGCATCACCATCATGGCGGATGTGCTGAAGGTGCCCGAAGGCGCCTTCGGCTATGTGCCGACCCCGGCGCTGGTGGCGCCCATCGAATTCACCGTCGATGCCGCGCGCTATGCGCGGCTCGGCGGCCATGCGGCGCAGGCAGTGCCGCTCGGCGAGGTGCTGGCGGCCTATGGCGCCGCGGCACGCCACGAACCCTGGCGGGCGGAGAACCCGTGGCCAGCGCCGTAACCGCCGTCCTCCCCGATGGCCGCCTGCATCTGCAGGAAGGCCCGATCGACCTGGTGATCGGGCTGGAAGGCACCCGCGCCGCCATGGAGGAGGCCCGGCACCGTGCCGTCCGGGCCTTCGATGGGCTGCTGGCCGGGCTGGTGGCGGAGCTGCCCCTGCTGCGCACCCCGCTCGGCGCCGATCCGCCGCCGCTGCGCGGCCGGGTGGCGCGGCGCATGCTGGACGCCTGTTGGCCCTACCGCGCCGGCATCATCACCCCCATGGCCGCCGTCGCCGGCGCGGTGGCGGAGGAGGTATTGGCCGCCATCGCCAGCGTGCCGGGCCTCGGCACCGCCCATGTCAACAATGGCGGCGACATCGCGGTCTTTCTCGCGCCGGGCGAGACGCTGCGAATCGGCCTGGTGCGCCGGCTGGAGCATGCCCTGCCGGAGGGGCTGGTGCGCCTGACTGCCGCCGATCCGGTGCGCGGCATTGCCACCAGCGGCTGGCCGGGGCGCAGCTTCTCCCTCGGCATCGCCGATGCGGTGACGGTGCTGGCGGCCGGTGCGGCGCAGGCCGATGCGGCGGCGACGGTGATCGCCAATGCGGTGAATGCCGAGCACCCGGCGATCCGCCGCGCCCCGGCGGTGAGCCTCGACCCGGACAGCGATTTGGGCGACCTGCCGGTGACGGTGGAGGTGGGCGCGCTGCCGGAGGATGTTGTGGCAGCGGCGCTGGAGGCCGGGGAGGCGGTGGCGGAGCGGCTGGTGCAGCGGGGGCTGGTGGTCGCGGCGATGCTGGCCATCGGCGACGAGGTGCGTGTTGTGGGCGACGCCTTGAGAGGGGCTCTGCCCCTCTCAAACTCACCCCGCCAAGGGCCGAAAGGCCCTTGGAACCCTTGAGTCGGCTGTTCGAACCGACGCGCCCAGACTCATGGTTTCCAAAGGCCCTTCGGCCTTTGGTAGGGGGAGCTTGAGGGGGACAAAGTCCCCCTCAAACCGAAAGGTACTGCTCCCTTACCTCCTCCGCCTCCAGCAGCGCCGGGATCGTCCCGCTCCACCGGATCCGCCCTTTCTCGATGATCGTCGCCCGGTCGCTCACCCCGCGCGCGAAATGCAGGTTCTGCTCCGAGAGCAGGATCCCCAGCCCGCTCGCCTTCAGCGTGACGATCGCCTCCGCCATCCGCTCCACCACCACCGGCGCCAGGCCCTCGCTCGGCTCGTCCAGCAGGATCAGGCGGGGGTTGCCCATCAGGGTGCGGGCGATGGTCAGCATCTGCTGCTCGCCGCCGCTCATCCGCCCGCCCGGCCGGTCCTGCATCCGCCCGAGGCTCGGGAACAGCTCGAACAGCCGCGCCGGCGTCCAGGGCGTGGCACCGGGCGGTGCCGGCCTGCGCCCCACCTCCAGGTTCTCCAGCACCGTCAGCTCGGTGAAGATCCGCCGCTCCTCCGGGACGTAGCCGAGGCCGCGCCGCGCGATCTCGAAGGGCTCCCGCCCGGTGATCTCCGCCCCGTCGAATTCCACGCGGCCGGCGCTGGGCGGCACCAGCCCCATGATCGCCTTCATCGTCGTGGACTTGCCCGCGCCGTTGCGGCCGAGCAGCACCACCACCTCCCCCGCTGCCACCTCCAGCGCCACCTCCTCGAGGATATGGGCGCGGCCGTAATGGGCGGAGAGGCCAGAGACCTTCAGCATCATTCAGTGCCCCGAAGTGGCGCCGGAGCCGAGATAGACCTCCCGCACCCGGGGGTCGTTGCGCACCGCCTGGGGCGCGCCCTCGGCGATCAGCGCGCCGCGGTCCAGCACCAGGATGCGGTCGGCATGGCTGAACACCACATCCATGTCATGCTCGGTGAACAGCACGGCAATGCCCCTCTCCCGGGCGATCCCCGCCGTCAGCGCCATGAGCGAAACCCGCTCCTGCGGCGCCATGCCCGCCGTCGGCTCGTCCATCAGCAGCAGGGCGGGCTGGTTGGCCAGGGCGATGGCCAGCTCCACCCGCTTGAGGTCGCCATAGGCCAGGATGCCGCAGGGCCGCCCCGCCTGCCCCGCCATGCCAAGGCGCGCCAGCAGCGCATCCGCCTCCGCCGCATCCATCCGCGCCACCGGCCGCCAAAGCTGGCCAAGGCGGCGATGGTGGGAGAGCAGCGCCATCTGCACATTCTCCCGCACCGTCATGGAGCCGAAGGTGGCGGTGATCTGGAAGGTCCGCCCCACGCCGAGGCGCCACACCTCCCGCGGCTTCAGCCCGGTGATGTCCCGCCCCTGCAGGCGCACCCGCCCGGCATCCGGCCGCAACTGGCCGTTCAGCATGTTGAAGCAGGTGGATTTGCCGGCGCCGTTCGGCCCGATCAGCGCCAGCATCTCGCCGGGCTCGACGGCGAAGGAGACGCCGCGCACGGCCTGCACGCCACCGAAGCTCTTCTGGATCCCCTCCACCTCAAGCGTCGCCATGGCGCCGCTCCCAGAAGAAGCGGGCGGCGCCGGCCAGCCCTTGCGGGAAGAACAGCACCAGCAGGATGATCACCGCCCCCAGCACCAGTCGCCAATACTCCAGCAGGCGCATGAGCCGTTCCTGCAGCCCGGCATAGGCGATGGCGCCGACGATCGGGCCGGAGAGCGTCTGCACCCCGCCCAGCAGCACCATCAGCAGCGCATCCACGCTGCGCGGAATGGCGAGGTAGGTGGGGAAGACGCTGCCCTTGCCATAGGCGAAGAGCCCGCCCGCGACGCCCGCCGCGATGGCCGCCAGGGTGAAGCCCCACCAGCGGATGCGGAAGGCGTCGATCCCGATCGCTTCGGCCCGCAGGGCACTGTCCCGCTGCGCCCGCAGCGCATAGCCGAAGGGCGCATGCACCACCCGCCGCAGCAGCAGCGTCCCGCCCAGGCAGAGCGCCAGCGCCAGGTAGTAGTAGGCCAGCTTCGGTGCCGCCCACCCATCCGGCCAGACCCCCAGGATGCCGTTGTCGCCCCCCGTCAGCTCCACCCATTGGAAGGCGACGGACCAGGCGATCTGGGCGAAGGCCAGGGTCAGCATGGCGGAATAGACGCCGGAGAGCCGCACGCAGAACCAGCCGAACACCACGCCGAAGATGCCCGCCAGCACCGGCGCCATCGCCAGCCCGCCCAGCATCGGCACGCCCAGCCAGGTGGCGGCCAGCGCCGCGCCATAGGCGCCGAGGCCGAAATAGGCGGCATGCCCGAAGCTCGCCATGCCTCCCGGCCCCATGATGAGGTGGAGCGAGGCGGCAAACAGGATGCAGATGGCGATCTCCGTCAGCACCGTCAGCGCGTAGTCGCCGAGGAAGGGCGGCAGCGCCACCGCCAGCAGCAGCGCCACCGCCCCCGCCAGCTTCAGCGCGGGCGGCGCCGCGCCGATCATCGGCTCCGCCGCCGCCACCCCATGCGCCGCGGGCTGCGGCTTGCCGCGCAGCCCGTGCGGCCGGACCACCAGCACCACCGCCATCACCAGGAAGACCAGCACCAGGGTGATCTTCGGAAAGACCAGGATGCCGAAGGCATGCAGCTCGCCGATCAGCAGCGCCGCCAGTGCCGCGCCGGAGAGGCTGCCGAGCCCGCCCACCACCACCACCACGAAGGCCTCGGTGATGATGGCAAGATCCATGTGCAGGTTCACGCTCTCCCGCGGCAGTTGCAGCGCGCCGCCGAGCCCGGCCAGCACGGAGCCGAGGAAGAAGACCGAGGTGAAGAGCATGCGCTGGTTGACGCCGAGCGCCCCCACCATCTCCCGGTCCTGCGTCGCAGCGCGGACCAGCGTGCCCCAGCGGGTGCGGTGGAACAGCAGCAGCAGCAGCCCCAGCACGACGGGGCCCACCACGATCAGGAACAGCTCGTAGAGCGGGAAGCGCAGCCCGAGGATCTCCACGCTGCCCCGGAGCCCCGGCGCCCGCGGCCCCAGCAAATCCTGCGCCCCCCAGGTGAGCAGGGCGAGGTCCTGCACCACCAGCACCACGCCGAAGGTGGCGAGAAGCTGGAACAGCTCCGGCGCCCGGTAGATGCGCCGCAGCAGCAGCATCTCCACCACCAGCCCGATGACGCCCACCGCCAGCGCCGCGCCCAGCACCCCGCCCCAGAAGCCGAGATGCCCGCGCGGCAGGCTCGTCACCAGCGTCCAGGCCAGGTAGGCGCCCAGCATGTAGAGCGAGCCATGGGCGAAATTGACGATCCGGCTGACGCCGAAGATCACCGTCAGCCCCGACGCCACGAGGAACAGCGAGGAGGCGCTCGCCAGGCCGCTGAGGGCCTGGAGGATCAGATTCTCGAGCAGGGTGGCCTCGATCAGCCCTGGGGACGCAGCGTCCGCACGACGTCATCCGGCGGCAGGTAGTTCTTCCCGTCCGCGTAGCGCCAGTCGGCCATGGTGCCGCGGCCGTTGCGCAGCACAGTACGGCCGACATAGGCACCCATGGTGGATTGGTGGTCCAGCGCGCGGAACTCCACCGGGCCGAAGACGGAGGGGAATTGCAGCCCCTTCATGGCGGCGACCATCGGCTCGGTCTCCACCGCGCGCGTCTTCTTCAGCATGGCGGCGATGGCCATCACCGTGTCGTAGCCGACGACGCTGCCGAGGCGCGGATAGTCGTTGAAGCGGCGCCGATAGGCCTCGCGGAAGGCGCTGTGCTCCGGCGTGTTGATCTGCTCCCAGGGATAGCCGGTGACGATCCAGCCCTCCGGCGCCTCATCCTGCAGCGGGTCGAGGTATTCCGGCTCGCCCGTGAGGAGAGAGACGACGCGCCGCCGCTCGAACAGCCCGCGGGTCGCGCCCTGGCGGACGAAATTCGTCAGGTCGGCGGCGAAGGTGACGTTGAAGATCGCCTCCGGATTCGCCGCCGCCAGCGCCTGCACCGTGGCGCCGGCGTCGATGCGGCCGAGCGCCGGGAATTGCTCCGCGACGAAACTCACATCCGGCTTCGCCCTGGTCAGCAGCTCCTTGAACCAGCGCACGGCGGACTGGCCGTACTCGTAATTCGGCGCGACGGTCGCCCAGCGCTTCACCGGCAGCTTCGCCGCCTCCTCCACCAGCATGGCGCATTGCATGTAGGTGCTGGCGCGCAGCCGGAAGGTGTAGGCATTGCCGCGGCCCCAGACGATCGCATCGGTCAGCGGCTCCGAGGCCACGAAGAGCCGCTTGTTCTGGTTGGCGAAATCCGCCAGCGCCAAGCCGACATTGGAAAGGAACCCGCCGGCCAGCAGCGCCACCCGCTCGGCATTCACCAGCTCCCCGGCCAGGCGGACGGCGTCCTCCGGCTTGCCGGCATCGTCGCGGTGCAGGGTTTCCAGCGGCCGGCCATGGATGCCGCCCGCGGCATTCACCTGCTCCACCGCCAGGGTCCAGGCATTGCGGTAGGGCTGCAGGAAGGCGGGCTGGGAGGAGTAGGAGTTGATCTCGCCGATGCGGATCGGCCCGCTCTGCCCCGCCCCCTGGGTGCGCGCCACCCGTGGCGCCATCAACGCCGTGGCGGCGCCGCCCAGAAGGAGGCGGCGCGCAACAGACCATTCACCCATGTCAGCCCCCGGTCTCGCTGCAATTGCGAAGCACCGCTATGGAACCGCAACCACCATTACCCTGCAAACGATTTTCCGGGGGGCGTGGCGCTTTCCGCTACTTGACCTCGACATAGCGCAGATAGGGCCGCTTCGCCTCCCAGCCCTGGGGGAAGAGGGTCTTCGCCTGCTCGTCGGAGATCGCCGGCGGGATGATGCCGCGCTCCCCGGGGCGCCAATTCACCGGCGTTGCCACCTTGGCCCGGTCGGTGAGCTGCAGGCTGTCGATCACCCGGAGGATTTCGTCGAAATTCCGTCCCGTGCTCGGCGGATAGACCAGGAAGAGGCGGATCTTCTTGTTCGGGTCGATGAGGAAGACGGTGCGGACGGTGATGGCGGGGTCCGCCTCCGGATGCACCATCTCGTACAGCCCGGCGACCTTCTTCTCCGGGTCGGCGATCATCGGGAAATTCACCGCATGGCCCTGGGTCTCGGCGATATCCGCCTCCCACTTGCCATGGCTTTCCACGGGATCGACCGAAAGGCCGATCACCTTCACCCCGCGCTTGTCGAATTCCGGCTTCAGCCGGGCGGTCTCGCCCAGCTCCGTGGTGCAGACGGGGGTGAAGTCCTTCGGGTGGCTGAACAGCACGCCCCAGGAATTGCCGAGCCATTCATGAAAGCGAATGCGGCCCTGTGTGGTGTCGGCTTCGAAATCCGGCGCGACCTGACCGAGCTGCGGCATGGCCTTCCCTCCTCCCTTGTGACCGCTGCCGATACCATCCGGTGCGATCACAAGCCAAGGCCATCCTGGTTACAACGCCGTGAGCGCAGTGAACCGGAAGCCTGCCGGGAGTCCGGCTGCATGGCCGCGGGGCGGCCATGCAGCTCCGGGTCAGGCCGCCTGCACCAGCCCGCCAGTGTCCGAGAGGTAGCGGACATAATGGTCCGCATCCCCGAACATGGCGTCGTTCACGGTCAGCCGCTTGAAGTAGTGGCCGCAGGCATATTCCATCGTCATGGCGATGCCGCCATGCAGCTGGATGCTCTGCTGCCCGACGAAGCGGGCGGAGCGGCCGACCTGCACCTTCACCGCGGCCATGGACTTCCGGCGCTCCGCCGGGTCCCGCTCCGCCACCGCCATGGCGGCGAAGAGCGACATGGACCGCGCCTGCTCCAGCGCCACCAGCATGTCCGCCGCGCGGTGCTGCAGTGCCTGGAAGCTGCCGATCGGCCGGCCGAATTGCTGGCGGGTCTTCATGTAGTCCACGGTCATGTCGTGGGCCACCTGCATGGCGCCCACCGCCTCCCCCGCCAGGGCGGCGATCGCCTCGTCCACCACCTGGTCCACCAGGGGCAGGCCGTTCTCCGGGTTGCCCAGCACCGCCTCGGCGCGCACGTCGGAGAGCTCGACCTCCGCCGCCCGCTGGCCATCCACGGTGCGGTAGCCGCGGCGCTGCACGCCGGGCGCATTGGCATCCACCAGGAAGACGCCGATGCCCTTCAGGTCGCGCTGCCCGCCGGCGGTGCGGGCGGTGACGATGAGCTTCTCCGCCGAATCGCCATGCACCACATAGCCCTTGCGGCCGTTGAGGACGTAGCCGCTGCCATCCTTCTTCGCGCTGGTCAGCACGTCGAACAGGTCGTAGCGCGACTGCCGCTCCACCTGGGCGAAGGCCAGCTTCAGCTCGCCGGCCGCGATCTTCGGCACCAGCGCGCCGCGCAGCTCGGCGGAGGCGCCGTTCCGCAGGAAGCTGCCGCCGATCACCACCGTGGTCAGCCAGGGCTCCAGCGCAATCGCGCGGCCGAGCTGCTCGGCCACCAGCAGCGTCTCCACCGCGCCGCCGCCGAAGCCGCCCTCATCCTCGGCGAAGGGCAGGCCGAGCAGGCCGAGCTCGGCCATCTGGCTCCAGACCTCGGTGCTCCAGCCCTCCTTCGTCTTCATATAGGCCTTGCGCTGCTCGAAGCCGTATTTGTCGGCGAGCAGCTTGGCCACGCTGTCCTGGAGCAGCCGCTGCTCCTCGCTCAGATCGAAATCCATGATGCGTTACAGCCCCCCAAGGACCGCTGCGAAGCCGCGGTCCGTCACAGACCGAGAAACGCTTTGGCCATGATGTTGCGCTGGATCTCGTTGGACCCGCCATAGATGCTCTGCTTGCGCCAGTTGAAGTAGATGCCGGCAAGGCCGAGCGCCCAGTCCGGCGCCACATCCACCTCATTGCCGTCGCCCTCGCCCTCCGGGTCGCCATCCACCCAGGCATAGGGGCCGGCCGCCTTCATCAGCAACTCGGAGCACATCTGCTGGATCTCGGTGCCCTTGATCTTGAGCACGGAGGTCGCAGGATCCGGCTTCTTGTCCTTCCGCTTGGTCTCGGTGGCGATGACGCGCATGACGGTCATCTCCAGGGCCTTCAGCTCGACCTCGATCTCCGTCACCTTGCGGCGGAAATCCGGGTCCTCCATCAGCGGCCGGCCGCCATCCATGCTCTCCTGCGCGATGACCTTCAGCCGCCGGATGCGCTCCCGGCTGGCGCCGACCCGGGCCTGGCCGAAGCGCTCATTGCCCAGCAGGAATTTGGCGCAGTCCCAGCCCTTGTTCTCCTCGCCGACCAGGTTCTCGACCGGCACCTTCACATCGTCGAAGAAGACCTCGTTGACCTCGTGCCCACCCTCGATGGTGATGATCGGGCGGACGGTGATGCCGGGCGTCTTCATGTCCACCAGCAGGAAGGAGATGCCCTCCTGCTTCTTGGCGTTCGGGTCGGTGCGGACCAGAAGGAAGATCCAGTCCGCATGCTGCGCCAGGGTCGTCCAGGTCTTCTGGCCATTGACCACATAGTGGTCGCCCTCCCGCACCGCGCGGGTCTTGAGCCCCGCGAGGTCGGAGCCGGCGCCCGGCTCGGAGAAGCCCTGGCACCACCAATCGTCCAGGTTCAGCATGCGCGGCAGGAAGCGCTTCTTCTGCGCCTCGGTGCCGAATTCGATGATGACCGGCCCGCACATGTTGATGTTGAAGCCGAGCGGCGAGGGTGCCGGCGCCTGCTGCAGCTCCTCGCGGAAGATGTAGCGCTGCGCCAGGGTCCAGCCGGGGCCGCCGGCCTCCTTCGGCCATTCCGGGGCGGCCCAGCCCTTGGCGTTCAGCTTGCGCTGCCACTCCACCACCTGCTCCTTGGTGGGGGATTTGCCGGCGATCATGCGCTCTCGCGTTGCCGCGGGCAGCTCCCTGGCGATGAAATCGCGCACTTCCTTGCGAAAGGCGATTTCCTCTTCGGTGAAGCGGAGATCCATCTCTCTCTCCCGTGAACTCAGGCCGCCTTCGGGGCGGATTTCAAGGTGGCGAAGCTGCCGCCCTCGGCGGCCAGCTTCTCGATCAGCGCGGCGGGCTTCAGATTGGCGTCGCCCGTCGCCTCGGCGTAATGCGCCAGCTTGTCGCGCACCGCCTTCAGCCCCAGCCGGTCGGCGAAGAACATCGGGCCGCCGCGGAAGGCCGGCCAGCCGAAGCCGTTGATGAAGATGACGTCGATGTCGATCGGCCGGTAGGCGATGCCTTCCTCCAGGATGCGCGCGCCCTCGTTCACCATCGGCAGCAGCACGCGCTCGAGGATCTCCTGGTCCTCGATCTTCCGCCGCCGCACCTGCATCTTCTCGGCCAGGTCAAGGATGATCTGCTCGACCTCCTTGGAGGGCATGCGCTTGCGGTTCTCATCGTAGTCGTAATAGCCCTTGCCGGTCTTCTGGCCGAGCCGCCCGGCCGCCACCACGGCATCCGCCACCGGCGCCACCGTGCCGCGCGCCTTGCGCACCGCCGCGCCGATGTCGAGGCCCGCGAGGTCGCCGGTGGCCAGCGGCCCCATGGCCATGCCGTAGCTTTCCATCACCCGGTCGATATCCTGCGGCAGGCAGCCTTCCAGCAGCAGCTTCTCGATCTGCGGGCCGCGCTTGCCAGTCATCCGGTTGCCGACGAAGCCGTCGCAATTCCCCACCAGCACCGGCAGCTTGCCGATGCGCTTGCCCACCTCGGTCGCCGTCGCGATGGCCACCGGGCTGGTCTTCGCGCCCTTCACGTTCTCCAGCAGCCGCATGACATTGGCCGGGCTGAAGAAATGCATCCCGATCACCAGCTCCGGCCGCCTGGTCGCGCTGGCGATCTCGTCGATGGACAGGGTCGAGGTGTTGGAGGCCAGCACGACGCCGGGCCGCGCCGCCTTGTCCAGCCGCGCGAAGACCTCCTTCTTCACCTCCATGTTCTCGAACACCGCCTCGATGACGAGATCGGCCTCGCCCACCGCCTTGTCGAAATCGGTGGTGCCGGTGAGGTTGGCGCGGCGCTTCTCGTACTCCGCCTGGGACAGCCGGCCGCTCTTCACCGTGCGCTCCCAATTCGCCTCGCAGCGCTTCAGCCCCTTCTGCAGCGCCTCCTCGCTGGTTTCCACGATCGTCACCGGCAGGCCGAAATTGGCCGCCGACATGGCGATGCCGCCGCCCATCGTGCCGCCGCCGATGACGACCAGCTTGTTCACCGGCAGGGGCTTCGCATCCGCCGGCAGGTCGGGGATGCGCACCGCCTCGCGCTCGCCGAAGAAGATGTGGCGCAGCGCCTGGCTCTGCTCGCCGGCCACCAGGGTCTGGAACTGCTCCCGCTCCACATTCAGCCCCTCGTCGAAGGGCATGGTGAAGGCGGCGCGCACGGCGGTGACGCAGCCCTTCGGGCTTTCCTGGCCGCGGCTGCGTGCCGTCAGCTTCTTCGCCGCCTCGTCGAAGGCGGCCGCGTCATAGCCGGCGATCTTGTCCGTCCGGTGGCGCGCCAGGGTGAATTTGTCCCCGGCATGCTGCCGCGCCCAGGCCACCGCCGCGCGTTCCAGGTCGCCCGGCAGCACGGCGTCGATGAAGCCGAGCTTCAGCGCTTCCTCCGGCCCCACCGGGTCGCCGGAGACGATCAGCCGCAGCGCCTCCAGCCCGATCAGCCGCGGCAGCCGCTGGGTGCCGCCGGCCCCCGGCACGAAGCCGCGCTTCACCTCCGGCAGGCCGAGCTGCGCGCCCGGCGCGGCGACGCGCGCATGGCAGGCCAGCGCGAGCTCCAGCCCGCCGCCCAGCGCATTGCCATGGATGGCGGCGACCACCGGGGCGCGGGA
Organism: Siccirubricoccus soli; assembly: GCF_024178315.1. Lineage (GTDB taxonomy): Bacteria > Pseudomonadota > Alphaproteobacteria > Acetobacterales > Acetobacteraceae > Siccirubricoccus > Siccirubricoccus soli. The sequence goes on from NZ_JAMZIK010000032.1 coordinate 14,282, forward strand.
ATTCTCGATGGCGTCGAACACCTCGTTCAGCGAGGGCGGCTTCCGCGGCTTGCCGAACTCCGTCATCTCGGCGCCGGCGGAGAAGCCGCGGCCGGTGCCGATCAGCACGATGGCCCGCGCCCCCTGCTTCGCCGCTGCCTGCAGCCCCTGCAGCAGTCCCGCCCGCACTTCCGTGCGCAGCGTGTTCACCGGTGCATTGGCGATTCGCAGGATGTGGACGTCGCCATCGAAGGCGTGTTCGACGTAACGGGGCTCATCGGCCATGGCGCCGGTCCTCTCCATCCCTCGGGTTCTTGTCAGCAAGCTTGCTAACTATGTGCCGGGGCGGATGGGGGTGCGTCAACAGCGGCCTACAGCCAGCCGCCGCGCAGCAGCCCGGCATAGAGCAGCGCCACCCCCAGCATCACCAGATAGGGGCTGGCCCCGCCCAGCAGCGCCGCGGTGCAGGCCAGCAGCAGCAGATACTCCAGCACCCCTGCCCCATCCGCCCGCATCAGCGTCAGCACGCCCGCCAGGATCAGCCCCACCGCCACCGGCACCAGCCCGCGCTCGATCCTCCGCCGCACCGGGCTGTCCCCCCGCCGCCGCCACCAGCCGCCGACCGCCAGCAGCAGCCCCGCGGCCGGCAGGTAGAGCGCCAGCGCTGCCACCAGCGCGCCGAGAAACCCCGCCGCCTGCCACCCCACCAGGGCGGAGATCAGCGAGCCCGGCCCCGGCGCGGCGCGGGAGATGGCGAAGAGCTCGTTGAACTCCCACGCGCTCAGCCAGCCATGCACCTCCACCGCCTGGCGCTGCATCTCGGCGAAGATGGAAGGCCCGCCGCCCAGCGAGACCAGGGAGAGCGGCGCGAAGACCAGGATCAGCGCCAGCAGCCGCTCAAACATGCTCGTGCCAGGAGAGCGCGATGGAGAGCGGGATGGCGACCAGCACCACCGGGATCATCGGCCAGCGCAGCAGCCCGACCGCGACGAAGACCAGCGCGACGATGCCCCAGGCCCGCACCCCGCGCAGCCGCCGCCCCGCCCGCGCCGCGACGGAAAGGGAATTGGCCAGCCCCGCCACCGCCATGCCGCCCAGCACCACCCCGACGCCCGCCACCCCAGCGCCCCAGCCATAGGCCAGGGCCAGCGCCAGGATGAACAGGAAGGGCGGGCCGAGGATGCCGAGGAAGGCCACGGCCGCGCCTGACAGGCCGCGCAATTGCTGGCCGATATAAAGCGCCAGGTTCACGCTGTTCGGCCCCGGCAGCACCTGGCTGAGCGCCAGGCCGGCGAGGAAGCCCTCCTCGCTCATCCAGCGGCGCTTCGTCACCACCTCGCGGTGGATCCAGCCGGACAGGCCGCCGCCGAAGCTCAGCATGCCGAGCGTGGCGAAAACGCGGAGGATCTCGCTGAGCCTCGCTTCCTGTGCCACCGCGCCCCCGCCGATCACGCATCTGTTGTCCGGCAAAGCCGGCAGGCTGTCGAGACTGCCTTGAAGCGGCCGCAGCCGGGCGCGACCCTGCCTGCAATCGTCCCGGAGCCCGGAGCACCATGAACGAGAGCCGATTCCTGCTTGCCGGCGCGGCGCTGGCACTGCTGGCAGGCTGCGTGCAGGTCCAGCCCGCGCCCTACTACGGCGCGCCCGCGCCCGGCTCCGCCACCGCGGCGGGCGCCATCACCGGCGCGGCGGCCGGCGGGCTGCTGGGCGGGGCGCTCTCCGGCCGCCACGACC
>NZ_JAMZIK010000320.1 GCF_024178315.1 Siccirubricoccus soli
GACCTTCTGGGGTATGTGCCTTGTGATGTCTTCTAGAATTGATACGAAATAAACGAAAGAAAGATTTTGTAAAAGAAAGGTTGTAGATGCAGAATTTAGTGTTTCTTCTGACTCTGGCTTAGCTGGATTATTCTTGAATAGACCTTCTCCTGACGGTTATTTCTTTGATGAATCTATCTCCACAAAATGCTCGCTGGCAATTCTCAGTGGATTCTTTTGATAGAATTGCTGAATGTAGAAGTGATTTTAACCGTTCCTATAGGTAAAAATGAATCTGAAGATGGAAATGATTTGGGTATTCTAACGGATGACGAATATTTGTGTTTGTTGTTGAATTAACAATTGAAAGTATTTTTTTGAATGCCTGAAGTTGTTTTGCCAAGTTTACGTTTTAGAGACGTTTAGATG
>NZ_JAMZIK010000321.1 GCF_024178315.1 Siccirubricoccus soli
CCGGCCCCTCCCATCCCGCTTCGGCCAGGGCGGCGGTCCAGGCCTCGGCGCCCGGCAGGGGGGCGGCGCCGCCGGCCGACCACCAGGCAGGGCTCTGCCCGCCGCAGAAATTCCAGACCCGGCCGGGCAGCGGCTCGGCCAGCAGCAGCGCCCCGCCCGGGGCGACGGCGCGGCGCAGGGCGGCGGGCAGCAGCGCCCCGGCCCGCAGCCGGGCACCCGCGCCAAGGCCGAGCACGAGGTCGACCGCGAGGGGCGGTGCCTCTTCCTCCTCAGGATTCCAGGCCACGGCCTGGAATTCCAGGTTCTCCGCCGCGCGCGGCGCCGCCGGGGCGGGCTGGCCGGGCAGGGAGGCGGCGCAATAGAGGACGTGTCGGCCGCTGGCCGCCAGCGCCGCGGCCAGCCG
>NZ_JAMZIK010000322.1 GCF_024178315.1 Siccirubricoccus soli
GTGGAAGTTCTTCAAAGGATGAAAAATACTCCAAGCTGAAAGCCAAATACAAGAAACTCAAAGCTCAAATCAAGAAAATGAGTGAGAAGAGTCTTGTGGCAAAAGACTGGGCTGAAAGTGCCACATCATCTGAAGATGAAGTCTTTGAAGATGCTATTTGTTTGATGGCCAAGGAAGCAACAAGCAAGTTTGCTGAGGACATGGCCAAACTTCAAGTTTGCTGATGACATGGCTAAACTTCAAGAACAAAACAAGCACTCAGCGTGGGAACCTTCCATGGCCCATAAGGTATCAAACTTCTCTTCTTACCCTCAAGCTGAACAAACTCAGATCCTTTCCATGCTTACAAATGATCTCCATCTCCAACACCATTACCATAAGGAAC
>NZ_JAMZIK010000323.1 GCF_024178315.1 Siccirubricoccus soli
CTGAAAAACAAAATAATGAAAAATATGAAATAACAGAAAAATATGTATAAAATACGTTTTGGTTGAATTTTGGTAGTTTTATATATATATGTATAAATTTTAGTTGGTTAAAAGTGGGTTTTGCATAAAATAAAAGCTGATCAGAATTTTGTGTCAAATTCATGAGACTATATCTCAGTCTAAACAAATGGTTTAATCACGTTTTATGAGTCTAAATTTAAGTTTAGAAAGTGTTCTTTCATTTCCCAGTGGTCTCGGGTCAAAACGATGAGATTAAGTCAGTCAAACAATTTTTACAAGTGAAAAGGTCAAAACTGAGTTTCTGGGCAGTTTTTAGCCCGACTTTGA
>NZ_JAMZIK010000324.1 GCF_024178315.1 Siccirubricoccus soli
ACGGGGGGATACGGTGACAACCCTAAATTCTAGGTCAAGTTGTAAAAGACGTTTTACTTCGAATATGTGTAATTTAGGGCATGTAATGAACGATTCATGAATGTTAAGATGATTATACATAAACAAATACTTATTTAACACATTGTACACTATCTTACCTTCAACATACTTGATAACGAGCAACTTATAATTCGAATTAGACGAAAAACTCAAAAAGTGATAAAGACGATTAATGCGCCGAACTTTTTAGAATACTTCAATCGCGTAAAATAAAACTAACCAAATACAAACCAAATACAACAAATACATCAAAAATACTCCCATGCAAAGGTGACATGCATGAA
>NZ_JAMZIK010000325.1 GCF_024178315.1 Siccirubricoccus soli
GTCAAATATATGCTGGAGGCTTTTGTGATCTGTATACACCGTACACCTGGTGCCATACAGGTAATGTCTCCACATTTTGAGTGCAAACACTACTGCTCCTAGTTCAAGGTCATGGGTAGTATAATTTTTCTCGTGAACTTTCAGTTGACGAGATGCATAGGCAATGACCTTTTGCCTCTGCATTAAAACACAACCCAAACCTTGATGCGAAGCATCACAATAGACGACGAAATCATCATTTCCTTCTGGAAGAGACAAAACAGGCGCACTAGTAAGTTTCTGTTTCAGCAGTTGAAATGCTGCCTCCTGTTTGTCCGACCATTCAAACTTCTTC
>NZ_JAMZIK010000326.1 GCF_024178315.1 Siccirubricoccus soli
TCGATCTTCACCTTGTCGAAGGGGAAGCGCTGGAGATAGCCGAGCGAGGAATAGCCCGTGCCGAAATCATCCATGGCGATACGGACGCCGAGCGCCTTCAGCCGGTGGAGGGTGACCAGGGTCGTCCTGGTGTCCTGCAGCATCACCGCCTCGGTGATCTCAACCTCCAGCCGCGCGGCATCGAGGCCGGTCTCCCGCAGCACCGCGGTCACGGCATCGACCAGGACGCGGCCGGCGAATTGGGCGGGGGAGAGGTTGACCGCGACCCGCAGCGGCGCCGGCCAGCGCGCCGCCTCGCGGCAGGCCTGCCGCAGCACCCA
>NZ_JAMZIK010000327.1 GCF_024178315.1 Siccirubricoccus soli
GTTGTCAGATTTAGGTTTCATAATGACGAATAGACGTATCGTTGTGATAAGATATAATTATCGTAAACTTATATCAGTGATTGGCATTAAATCAATGATTCTTATTAACTTAGCTACCGATATCCTTACAGTACTTCTGAGTTCTTTATTATTATCTCTTTCCTCAATGATCCATGAGTTTGATACTTCCACATCGTATCATGTAATCGTAAAAACATTGATCAGGTGTTTTTATGATAGCATCATACCATATTTCTGTATCATCCTCACTTCATATCATAATCTTTGTACATTAGGGCTAAGATGCTCAAC
>NZ_JAMZIK010000328.1 GCF_024178315.1 Siccirubricoccus soli
GCCGCGGCCGCAGCTTCCGCCGCCTGGCGGGCCTCCTCCTCGGCGCGCGCGGCGGCTTCGGCGGCCTCGCGCTCGCGGGCGGCTTCCTCCTCGGCCTGGCGGCGCGCGTCCTCTTCCGCCTTGCGGGCGGCTTCCTCGGCGGCTGAGCGGACCATCAGGGCCTGGCGCTCGCGCTCCTCGCGCTGGCGCTGCGCCTCCAGCCGGCGCTGCTCCTCCAGCACGCGCTGGCGGGTGGCCAGCTCGGCCTGGGTCAGCGGGCGGCCGGCGGCCGGGGCCGGGCCGCGGGCCTGCGGGCCGGAGGGGCGCGAAC
>NZ_JAMZIK010000329.1 GCF_024178315.1 Siccirubricoccus soli
CCGCCGCCCTCGCCGCCGCCGCCGGCGGCATCACCACCTTCTGCGCCCTGCCGGATACCGACCCGGCGCTGGACGACCCGGCCCTGGTGCAATTCGTGCTGCGGAAGGGGGAGGCGACGGGCGGCCTCACCCTCCTCCCCTATGGCGCCGCCACCAAGGGCTGCACGGGGAAGGAGCTGGCCGAGTACGGGTTGTTGCGGGAGGCCGGGGCCATCGCCTTCACCGACGGAAGGCGGCCCATCGCCAATGCCCGCACCATGCGCCTGGCGCTGAGCTATGCCCGCGCCTTCGGCAGCTTCGTGGTGCAGC